>JALEMF010000092.1 GCA_022768005.1 Bacteroidales bacterium
TTTTTCTATAAATTTGTCTGCACTGACCACCACTTCACCAAGCAGAGTACTCTTAGGTGATAACTTAATTTCGCCCAGATCAAAATCACCTTCATTAATGTTCACAGTGATTTTTTGCGATTCATATCCCATATAGCTGATACCGACAAAGGCTTCATTCACTTTTACATTTTTCAGCATAAACCATCCATTGCCATTTGTCGTTGTGTTCAAAAGCACCTTAGCAGAATCATTTACCAAAGTGACATACACGCCGGGAAGAGCCTCTTTAGTATGCTCGTCTATTACTACACCCGATACGCTTTTAGCTTGCCCTACGAAAGTGATTAGGGCGAAGCAAATAGCAGTAATGAATCTATAAAACATATTTTTTGCTTTACAATGGTATTTAATTGTTGCAAAGTAAAAAAATATTTGTATTTGCAAAAATAAAGTGGTGTTTTTAAAAAGAAAATTTGGAATCTGCAAGAATAGGTGTTTTCTTAAAATTGATTTGAAAAAAACTGCGAAAAAAGTTTGATATTTCAACAAAAGGGTGTAAATTTGTGTTATAAAATTGAAGGCGGTAAGAGACCAAAGATATACCACATCAAAGTAGATTGGGAAACTCTTCAAATTTTACTGAAATGCCGAGACAAGCTTTCCCGCTTAATGGCGGGCCCCACATCGCAAGATGAGGCTTTGACCCGGGGGATTACAGCGAGCGGAAAGCACTCAAATCCTGTCTATTCGGAGTTTCAACGCATCCTTTGGTGTGGCACTTTTACGAAAGGGACTGCTTATGTAGTGGTCCCTTTTTGTTTAGTATTTAATGTGTCGAAATTTTTTTTAATTAGTGATTATATGTCAAGAGATAAAGAACAGTTAAGCGGTGTTACGCTGTTAGGTAACACCGGGGTTAAGTACCCTACGGAGTATGCTCCTGAAATACTTGAAACATTCGTGAATAAGCACCCTGATAATGAGTATCTTGTGACTTTTACTTGTCCGGAGTTTACTTCGTTGTGTCCTAAGACGGGTCAGCCTGATTTTGCCAAGATTATTATCAGTTATATTCCTCGTCAGAGAATGGTGGAGAGTAAGAGTCTTAAACTGTATTTGTTCAGTTTTAGAAACCACGGCGATTTCCACGAGGACTGTATTAATATAATAATGAAGGATTTGGTGAAACTTATGGATCCTAAATACCTTGAGGTTGTCGGGTTGTTTACTCCACGTGGAGGTATTTCAATTTTCCCGTTTGCTAACTATGGTGATGCAAATCATCAGGAATTGGTAAAAACGAGGAGAATTGCTGCATTCGAGTACGGAGTTAAGGATATGATGAAAAGATAAGGAGAGATGAAAGATACGTTATTAGTTTTGTCAGGTGGTTTGGATTCCACTACATTATTATATGACTATGCTGATAGCATAGCACTTGCAGTTACTTTCCAGTACGGTTCTAATCACAATAAGCGTGAAGCTGCATTTGCAAAGTATCATTGTGATAAACTCGGTATTGAGCATATTGAGATAGATTTGGCTTTTATGGGCAAGTATTTCAAGAGTTCTCTTCTTGACGGTGCTGATGCAATACCGGAGGGAAATTACGATGAGGATAATATGAAATCCACTGTTGTGCCTTTCAGAAACGGAATTATGCTTTCTGTTGCTGCCGGTCTTGCCGAGAGTAGGGGATTGAAAAATGTAATGATGGCAAATCACAGCGGCGACCATGCTATTTATCCGGATTGCCGTCCTGAGTTTGTGAAAGCAATGACTGCCGCTATTGAGGCGGGTACTTACGAGGGTGTAAAACTCGTTGCTCCTTATACTGATATCACCAAAGCCGATATCGTGAGCCGCGGTGCAAAGTTAGGGATTGACTACTCCAAGACTTATAGTTGCTACAAGGGCGGTGAGCATCATTGCGGTGTGTGCGGCACTTGCCGTGAACGTAAGGAAGCGTTTACCTTGGCAGGCGTCAAAGATGATACTATCTACGATGCTTGAGATTGCAGATTATCGCAATACGTAGAATAATCTTCGGTTGCGGTGCGTTTTTAACTTGTATGTAAGGTTATATACAGGACGATATAGTATAAACAGAGGCATTCCCCATGCACTTACCTGCATTGAGAGTGTCTTTGCTGCTTTTTTCCAAGCCAGGATTGTGAAAGTCCAGAATAATATGCAAAGCACGAAATATATGATAGATGGGATTATGTTCGGCAATGACAGGATTACTCCGGTAATGGTAGTGGCGAGCCAAAGCCACGTAGCAAAAGAACCTACAGCCATAATATTTCTTCCGAAAGGAGTAGTATTTTTTCTTGTATAAATGTTTCTTTGTTTCATGATTGAATGAAACTTTCTCGGATTGGTGTAGTTACATTCAACGAGTGATTTGCGGTCAAGGATAAGCGTCGTATTAGAAGCGTTGGCGAAAAGACGGATAAAAATATCATCATCACCGTAATTCAGGTTTATGTGGCGGGAGAAAGATTTGTTTTCAAGAAACAAATCTTTTTTGTAGCCGGTATTATAGGTGCTGCAGCGGTATATTCTGCCGAATAGTGCGGAAGAAAATATGGTGACTCTGTCAGCGAGAATATCGAACATTATAAATGATGACAATTTCTTGCTACATTCGCGAGTTGGAACACTGTTTCCGATAACGACGTCTTTGCCCTTGGCAAATTCTTTACCATACGAATCAAGCCATAATTCGCTGTCAATAACGGCATCGGCGTTTGTGAACACCATGTATTCGTATTGAGATGCTTTCACTCCGAGTGTAAGTGCAAGTTTTTTAGGACTGATGTTGTCTGCACCCTTCGGAATAAAAGTTTGATAAAGATTTTTATGACTGATAGTGAGATAGTTAAAGACGTCTTTAGTGTCTTCGGAACTACCGTCGTTGACAACTATTACTTCAAACTTGGCATCGTATTTTTGATTCAGAATTTGCGGAAGCAACTTAGCTAATCGCTCTGCGTTATCTCTGCAGTAAACGATTACCGAAATGGCGGGGAGCGCAGCGATATTCTCGTCGCTATTTTTTGCTTTAAAATTTTTAACTTTTGAGATGAAACAACGGTGAAATGTTGTTATATATATCACTATTAGGCAGTTAACTGCTAATAATATGTAATCTGTCGTGGAAAAATTAAGAGTGAAATCTATCATAACAATTATTTTATTACAAAGTTAAGCATAAAATGCCTACCTTTGCACAACAAAACAAAGAAATTTATCCAAAAACAGTCTTTATCAAGAAAAACTTTTGTGATTATGCAATAAAAGTTACTCTGTTAACGTTTATATGTAGAATTAAAACTTTTTTGAATAAAATGATGATTAAAAAGATTTTACTCACTGCTTCAGTAGTAATTATGTTGTCTTCATGTTCGTCACAAAAACAAACGTTGACATACTTTGAAGATATTAAAGATAATAAGGAAGGCGTATTGACCGAACCTGAATATAAATTAGTGTTACAGACAGATGATGAGTTGTTGATAACAGTAAACTCCTCAGAGCCGTCTGCTGTGCTTTATTATAATATGCCGTTGGCAAATCCCGCTCAGCGAGATATGCTTCAAGGTTCATTCAATCCTCAGCTACAGACATATATTGTGGATAATGAAGGGTGTATTGTATTTCCAGTATTAGGTAAAATAGAAGTGGCGGGAAAGACGCTTCCGGAAGTGAGAAGTATGATGACCGAACTTATCAGAAAAGATGTATCAGATGCGTTGGTTCGAGTAGAACTGATGAACTTCTATGTGAAGGTTATGGGTGAAGTTAAAATGCCGGGAAGATATAAGGTTACAAAGAATAAATTCTCCGTTCTTGATGCACTTGCAACGGCAGGTGATATGACAGAATACGGTGTCAGAGATAACGTGACCGTTATCCGTGAAGAAAACGGGAAACTCGTATATCATCATCTTAATCTGAATAGTTCTGATGCTCTGACATCACCATATTACTATTTAAGACAAAATGATGTCGTCTATGTAGAGCCGAATCAGTCACAACAAGACAGCTCAAAATATAATAAAAACAAAGCATATAACATATCAGTTATTTCTACTATCGTAAGTGCATGCTCCGTAGTAGTATCACTCGTAATTGCGCTGACCGTTAAATAATTCGTAATATAAGATTCCTACACATATATCATGGATAATAAAAAACAACAAACAGAATTTATAGATGTGCGAGGCACATTACTCCTATGGTGGTCGAAATGGTATTGGTTTGCTATTTCGGCTTTTGTTTGTCTATCACTCGCATTTATTTATGCAACCGTTAAAAAGCCGGTTTACTTAGTAAAATCAAATATTCTCATCGCTCAAGATGATTCTAATATAATGAGTGGAATGGGAGGCTTTGGTCAACTGTTCGGAACATCAGGATACGTTGACGATGAAGTGTTTGTTGTATCATCTCATACGGTACTCAGAGACGTAGTAAAGGACTTAAAACTCAATAAATCATGTGTCGTAAAAGAAGGCTTGCTTAAAAGTCGCGAGTACTTTAAAAAGTATCCTGTGGATATTGTTACAGATACGGATATTGCCGACACTCTTTCAGTAAGCCTTAAATTTAACCTTAAAGTAGATGAAGACGGTGTTGCATCTGTTGAGGTAAAGGACTCTCAGAAAGATGTTGTAGCGGACCTTGAAAATCAAAAGTTCCCAATCACTGTAGAAACTAAATACGGTGTTTTCACAATTAAGAAAACCGCTGACTATAAAGAAGGTGAGTCACTTAAAGCAAAATTGTATTTTTCAGGCTACGATGATGCTGCGGAATCACTTAAAGAAGATTTGG
>JALEMF010000098.1 GCA_022768005.1 Bacteroidales bacterium
CAAGAGGAAACATTTCCTGATATTTAAATGGTTTTGTTGCCATAATATTTTTGGTGTTAAGTGTTAAGATTTTCTTTTATGCAAAGTTAATGCTATTAGTTGAATTTTCCGAAAAAGCCGACCAAAAAGTTACTTTATTGCTTTATTAATTACCGGTATCAGTTTTTCGGCAAACAACGTAAATCCGTAGTCGGTAAGATGATAGTTATCAACGGTCAACTCCGGATTGCCGGAAAACACGTCTTCACCTTTGAAGTAATAGATATTATTGTCTCCTTCGGCTGCAAAACCGTCGTATATGCTTCGCAATGTCTCATTTTTCTCGATAATTGTATTATTAACCTCCTCATCGAATCGCATTATCGGGAAGAGCGGACTTTCCACGAAGATTATCGGCGTTTGAGGTCGCACTTGTCTTATTATTTTATAAAATTCCGCCAATCGCTCTTTTAGAATGTCAGATGTACAGTTCGGCAGCGGATCTATCACGTAGCATGCGGCATCGACGCTTGCCATAAGCTGTGCTATCGGCAGGTCAAGGCGTGCATTTCCGCTGAATCCGAGATTTATCACTTCTCTATTCAGTTTTCGCTGGATAATATTTGTGTGCGCCATTCCCGGACGTGTGGCGCAACCTCCTTGCAGGATACTTGTGCCATACATCACTATCGGCTTTTCGCACACCGGCAAATTGACGTTTCCGGCACTAATATGCGCCAATGAATCCACTCCTATCTCAAGACTGTCAACACCATCGTAAAGCGACAAGTACAGCATATATTCTCTCATTCCTTTGTCAGGCAAATTTGATGCTAACTTTGCTGTAGTCACAGCCTTATGCAAATTCGGTCTTGCACTGTTCAGGAAAGTCCACGTGGAATCATCTTGGAGTGTATATAAGTCCAGTCCGCGTATTCCGGTAGCTGTCATGTGATTCATATTAAATGAGTTGTGTGACTTCCATTTCACTCGCAGAGTCTTTGTATCCGTAGCAAATCTCACTGCTATTCCGGCAGAGTTTAGTCCCAAGTCCCACAGTTCTTTACGCAACGTATCTTTGTATTCATCAGGAATACGAGAAAACGGCTGTTCCGCATTAGCAGCAAGTGTCCCGATAACCTTAAAGTTTCGCGCATCATAATACGTCGATTCTGATTCAGATGCAACAACACGTATGCCCGACGCTGCCATAAAAGCTACCGTCAGCATAAATATTAGTTTTTTCATGGTGAAAAACAGTTTAATTGGTATTTTACTCTATATTTCTTTATTTCTCGATAAGAGCTGAGGCTTGAGCCGCTATTCCTTCGCCGCGCCCCGTAAATCCGAGTCGTTCCGTAGTTGTTGCTTTCACGGATATGGCATCAAGATCTATATTCAAGTCTTCAGCAATGTTTTGCCGCATTTGTTCTATGTACGGGAGCATTTTAGGCGCTTGTGCTATAATGGTAACATCTACATTTACAGGGTGATAACCTTTTTCTCCGATTTTCTTCAGCACATCTCTGAGCAGCACCCTTGAATCCGCACCGCTGAATTCCGGATCCGTATCAGGATAGTGATAACCGATATCTCTCAACGCTGCTGCACCGAGAAGTGCATCACACAAGGCATGGAGTGCTACATCTGCATCACTATGACCGAGAAGTCCGCGCTCGTAAGGTATTTTCACACCGCAAACTATACAGTCGCGCCCCTCTACGAGTTTGTGTACATCAAAGCCGTTACCTATCCGCATCATAGCATTAACGCTTACGTCTACCAAGGATTTCACGCAGTCCGTCCATATCAAATGTAAGTGTAAAACGGAGTGTTTGGTCAAGCGGAGATGTCTGCGCCGTTGCCATCATATAAGAAGCATCAAGGCGAACCACATTCAGTGAAAAGCCGGCACCGATACCGAAATATTGACGGTTTCCCTTAAACTGACTTTCATGGTAATATCCCGCACGGAGGAAAAACTGCTGATTATAAGAGTATTCCGCACCTATTGAGTAGTTTATCTCTCTAAGTTCTTCCTTAAAGCCACCCGGTGCATCAGAGAATGACTTGAAAATACCTGTGATTGGAGACATATTTTGCCAATCCTCAAGAGCATTCAAGTATTCAACCTGCCCTTCCGGCGTATCATCATAGTCACTTTCACGAGGACGAGTAGGGACTAACAGTTTGTTAAAGTCCAATGACAATGACAAGTTATGATAGTCCGCAAGAGGGAACGTAAAAGTCGTACCAAGACGCAAATTTGTCGGCAGGAATGCCGGATTTTCTCCATTATTGTAAGAAACCTTAGTACCAATATTGGAAATATTCCAGCCCCAAGACCATTGGCACTCATTTCTGCCTATTATAGGATAAGTAGTGAAATATCCGGAAATATCAGCTGCAAATGCTGATGCGCCTTTACTTTGGTCACCTGCGTATGAATCACTAAAACCAAGGTCGGAAAATATATAGCGGAATGTTACACCCATTGAAAATTTTTCTGATAACTTTCGGCTGTAACCCAGGTCAAATGCCATTTCGTAAGGATTAAGCGACTGACCGGTGCCACCTCCACTTGTAGAAGTGTTAACCTCACCGAGTGAAAAATATCGCAGTGACGCACTTATCGCTTGATTATCCTGACTACCGATTTTCCAGTATCCTGCAAGGCTGCCAAGGAAAATATCATTCACAAGTTTACGAAGCCATGGCGTGTAACTAAGTCCTATTGCACCCTGACTATAAGCAAAAGCGTATTTTGACGGGTTCCAATACTGTGAATTGATATCCGGATCCGTTGCAGCACCGATATCACCCATCGCCGCACCTCTCGCATCAGGAGCAATACTCAGTGATGTGACACCCGTAGTCACAGGATTAAAATCATTCTTACTCGCACTGTCTGCGTATGCAAGCACAGGCACTGCAAGCAGCATCATCAATGCTATATATAACTGTTTCAAATTCATATTATTACTCTGAAAATATTTCTTACTTTATTAATAACTCATTTTTCCCCGTTTTATTGTGTAAACAATGTGTTAAAAGTAA
>JALEMF010000099.1 GCA_022768005.1 Bacteroidales bacterium
ATTCAATGAGAAAGATTCGTCTTCAAAGTAAGTTTTGAAAACATTCTCACTTTGTTTCACCTTAGCCCAAACGTTGAATTGATCCGGTTTGGCATTGTTGCAATAGTAGCTTGCAGCACGAGAAGCGTTACCGGTGGTAACACCGAATTGGATTGCGTTAGCAGCTTGTTGATCTTCAACAACTGCATCACTTGAGCAACTTGCCAATGCTACAGCAGAAGTTGCCAATAAGAATAGTTTTAATTTCATTGTAGAAAAAATTAAGTTAATGAATATTGAGAATTAAAAAAAAATCGTTTTGTTTGTTTTTACTTTTGCGGCTGCGGAATGTGAGTCCGGAAGAAATTCATCGATGTTGTAATTCTTCATATCCGCGAAGTCATCAACAGTTACCGTGAATTCTATCGGCACAAGTACGTCACCACCGTCTTCAGGATTATATCCTCCGTTACCTTTCTCCGTAAATCGGAAAGTGTAAGTGTATTTCTTTCCTTGCACCCAGTCGGCTTTGACCGGAACAGCGATAGCCTTAGTGTTCTCTCTGCTTCCCCACACGCAGATGTCGCTTGCGTCAGGTTCTCCGCCGTTGCCTGCCGAGAGATTGTAGATTGTGGCATATACGAGGAAGTATGTGCCTTTCGTTCCGGCAATTCCGCCTTTTGTAGGATCGTAAGCCGTAGTCTCTCCATTCGTAGGGAGGAGGAGGAGCGATTTTCGGTAGCCCTTTTCTCCGTCGGCATCTTCACGAGTGAATGATGTGTTTGAAGTGAGATTTATTTTCTTTCCTGCCGCCTGACTGATACCCACGGCGTCAAATGCTACGCTGTAATTGCCGAGGGTATTGCTCAGAGTCCACGTTCCGAGTCCTTTACGCTGAGAAGCGACAGGGTGGGTATTGCCGTCAGGGTTGGTGTAAATATCGTCTGTAACTTCAGTGTTAGGAAGAGCGAAAGAACCGGAAACCGGCATATTGCAAACTTCCACTTTGTTTATCACCACGTAGATATTCTTGTTGAGGTTCTGCGCCTTGAATACAACCTGTGAAAGTGCGTGGCGGAAGTTGAGGATAGCACGATTACCCGGCTGAGGTTTGCTTGCCACAGTGTGTGCATAGATGAGGTCAACCTGGTCATCTGCTGTTTTTGCTGGAGCGAAATCCGGCACAACAGGTGCTTCATTGCCGTTCCACTTGAAATCATTGTGATTTTTCACCGCAAAGAAATCTACCGTGCCTTCTTCAGGCCAATAATAAGGAACTTCACGCTGTAACTCCCAGTTATCGTCTTTAAGAATGTAATATGCGTTTTCGAAATACGTCTCACCGCCGAGTCGAGCCCATACGTTGAACTCCTCCGGCTTGGTGGCGTTGCAGTAATAGTCCGCCGAGCGAGAAACCTTACCTGTTGCCGCATTAAATACAATAGCCTCACGAGGGGCACTCTGTTTTTCCATCAGAGCGTCACTTGAACAGCCGGCAAGCGTTATTGCAAGCGCGAATGTGAGTATTTTATTGATTGTCATGGTTTATGCGATTTACAAGTAATTATAATTCAATATCGGATTCCACAATATCCCAGTCGTCAACCGTTGCATCAAAGCCTGAGCCTGAAGAGATTGGAACAGGCAAGTCAAGTCCGTCAATTATCAAGTGTACACGGCGTTTGTTAGGCGCATTCTCCACTTGGTCGTTCACGTCATATCGAGAGCCGTCAGCATCATCGTAGTAGTGAAGTTTGTTTTTGTCGTTCATTACCACAAAAAGTTCTATGTGGTGATGTTTAAGATTAGCGGTATTGTGTCCGAAAGTTATGAATTGTGCTTCTATTTTGTCAGTACCGCTCTTTCTTCCCGCGAACGGGATAGATACACATTCTTCAGAGAGTTGCTCATCGTGCATGCGAAGTTCGCCTGCCATACCGGTGAGAATACCGGAAACGAGATCCATACCGCTAAGGTTCTTTACGTTACGAACTTCTACGGTGTAGATGCAAGTAAGTTCGTGAGGATACAGAGTGATAACTTTTTCTGAAACTGTGGTCAATCCGGCAGTTTGTCCTTTTTGACTTTCCGGAACGCAGATATAACTTACACCCATTTCCGTGATTTCCACTTCCGTGGCAGTGCAGCCCCACATCATATCCGGGTCAAGGACAACACGTTCTTCAATTTCATCTTCAGCCTTTGACGGAACGTATTGTGCAGTAGGACCGTAAATAGGTTCAAGCGGGTTACTGTCGCGAGTGTAGAAAGTGTGATTGAAGAAATCATTTATTCCGTAGAAGAGAATACCGTCGGTATCATTGTTGTACGTAATGATTTTATATTTTCCGTTTGTGAGTTCCACTTCGCCTCCTGTCTTTCCTGAGAAGTCCACACGGATAGGTTCACCGCCTTCTTCCGGGTAGAAGAACACGCACATACCTTCAGGATTTGCTTCCGGAGCATCTTTCCAGTCAAATTCCACTCGGATTTTACCGCTGTGAGGGTGGTGGTAGCAAAGTTCCTTGTGGTCGCAAGACGTCATAAGCACAAGGACTGCGAGAATAAGCAGATTTGTCAATTTTCTTACCATTGTCTGCCTCCTTTCCCTTTATTGAAGTTTCCGCAGCCAATCAGCCATACGAGAGATACTTCAAGTTTCGTAGGACCGAAATAGTTACGCTTTTTAGTGGCTTGCCAAACGTAGTGGTCGTCAATAGGCTTGTATTCGCGGTATTCGCCTCCGAAATATCCTACACCGATACCGAAGTCGATGTTAAGACGACGAGTTATAGGGAGTGAGTAGCCGTATTCAAGTCCGACACCCCAGTTACATTTGTCCCATAAGTCTTTTCCCGGGATACCACCCATAATACCTTTACCTCCGAGCTCAAAGTCGTAAGTGTAGCACTGAGCATAAACTCCGATGTGGTGTCCTGTGAGAGGCTTTTCTTCGGCAGCTCTGCCGAACCATTTGCGTACTTGGATATCGCCGCCGTAGATGCGCCAATAGTCGTGCTTACGGTCTGTTTTCCACCAAGCGTACATCCAGTCGGCACCTATACTCCAGCCGCGACCAACGTAAAACTCAGCACCGATGTTAGGCACGAGAAGTGCGTCGTACAGCATATTGGTCTTTATAGCCATATAGAATTTAGGGTGACAGAAGCAAGCAAGTTTAGGCTCGAGTTCCGGCATCACGAGTGTGTAATCCGGTAGTCCCGGATCGAGTGAAATTTTTCTATGGACCTTTACAATGCCGATAGGATTGTAAACCTTTTCGTACCAGAGTTTAAGTTGAGAAGCACGGAGAGCCGGGAAGATGTAAGAATACATATATTTGTAAGGCTTTCCTTCTTTGAAATTTTGTAATTCTACAAATAAGTGATTCTCATCATCGTTTCCTTCCTTATTGCTCTTGATGATTTTCTCAAGTAGTTCTTCCGTTTCTTCCTTGTAAGGAACATTGTCATCAGCCTTAACCGCTTCAAGCAAGCCTGTCCAGTCACGACCGAGAAAACGGAAAGTCATCAGTGAATCGGGAAGTTCACGGTACTGTGACATATAATTAAAGAGAACGTTTGCTCTTCGCTCGGAAAGTCTCTTGTTAAGAGGAATATTACCTTCCGGAGAAGCCGCACCTGTAACTTCAACTTTCTTTAATTGTAAAATTGTGTCAGTGTTTCTCATACGTAAAGAGTCGGCAATGCGCTTGAGTGCTGCGTCATTACCGAATTTATCCTTATCAAGCGTGGAATAGCCTTGACGGAAATGTATCTTTACGGAGTCAACTATGACATCTTGCGCTTTAGCAACACTTGTGCAAGACATTATAGCGATCAATACTAATATCCGAAATTTTGTAAAGGTCATTGATGTATTTTTTTATTCCAATCAATTCAATACGTTAGTTATTACGTCGTTAGTCAAAATTCGGTGGCAAATATACTTTAATTTGCTAAAACGGACAATAATACAACGCATTTTAACTATTGTTAATATTGTTCCGGAAAATTAATAATATCGTCATAAATTGTTTCCGATACGTAGAAAATTAAGAAAATGCTTATATTTTGTGATAATTTTTCAAATAAATTACACCCAGTAAATTGTGTATAAATATTCGGCAGCGCATTGTGAATGCGCATTATCAGTTGGAAAAATTTCGATTTCATTTTTGTAATAAAATTCACTTTACGGCTTATCTGCCTTCCGTGTGTCAAATGCCGCTTATAATTCGGAAGCGGATATTTTACTCAAAAGTCATTAATTCTCAATTATTAATTAAAAAAAATTAATTAACGCTTGTGAAAGGCAATAAAGGGCTAAAAGGGTATAAGGGCAAAAAGGAAGAAATGGCAGGCAAACGACCGGAAGGGCTAAAAGGGCTGCAAGGGCGAAAAGGAAGATGATGAATTACGCCGGCTTTTATGCCTTTTTATTGTCCCTATATTTATATATGTGTAAACACGGCTCTTTCATTTAAAACATATAATAGAGTGAGTGAAAAGATAACGTTATCAAGGAAAGTCGGAGACTTTCGGATGTAAGTAACTCAGGGTAAGCACATAGTGCGCCACCCTGAGATAGAAACGTCAACATATATCGAACCTCGGCGAGGTTCGGTCTGTGAAAATATAACCAAACACAAAGCATCTACCACAGACCGCACATCCCCGATGTGCGAATGTAGATGGAGGTATTCTTTCACCGCATGGCGCACTTACGTGCTTATACGGTGTTACTTACAGCCGAGCCTCCCCGAGGCTCCCTGATGATGAACTTTTACTTGCTTTCATTTATAAAAACAAATCAATTTCTTTCACTTTAAATGAAAGAGCCATGGCAATAAAGTAACTTTTTGGTCGGCTTTTTCGGAAAATTCAACTAATAGCATTAACTTTGCATAAAAGAAAATCTTAACACTTAACACCAAAAATATTATGGCAACAAAACCATTTAAATATCAGGAAATGTTTCCTCTTG
>JALEMF010000058.1 GCA_022768005.1 Bacteroidales bacterium
GTTTTCCCAACCGTTGTTTATCACCACTTCGTCGCCTACTTCAAGTGCTGCGAGTGTTTCTTTTTGGTTTCCGTTAGCAGTGATGCAGGCATCGTATTGACCTAAGGTCTGACGATCAGCACCTTTGACAATTTTTGCTACGGTGAATTTTACGTCAGCATTAGTACGCCATTCTTGGTTGTCTTTGAACACGAGATAATAGTTATCGCTGCTGTTATTGCCACGGTTGTATTCGTCAACCCAGTCGTTTTCGAATTCTCTTGTACGTCCGAAACCTTCGTTCCAAAGCACAACTTGATTAGTGATATTTCGGCGGTTAATGCAAGTTAGCGTTACCCCTGAAAATTTACTGCTGCTTACAGCACCGGTCCAAAACAGATTGCCGATGTGTGCGCGTCCGTTTTCATCTACGCCGGCCACGCCAGCCCAGTCGTACCATTGCCAGATGTTTATTATCTCGTTAGTATTTACGAATGTCACGTTGTTTCTGACACAACCACCGTAAGGTGATTGGAACATGTATGACTTGTCAAGTTCGTTGCTTGCAGGCCAACACCAGAAGTTACCATTGCAGCCGCCTATCGGTTTAAGTCCGCGTTCTCTCATTCGTGAAGCATTTTTGCTGAGGAGTTCCACGCTACCGAGTGTGTCGTTACCAACCATAGCCTCTGCTTTGACGTATTTGTTTGTCAGGTCAGTCTCAAGCAGGTAGGCATTTATAGGAATTTCAGGAAGGCGTACGATAGTGTGAACTACGCCCGGACCAACCTGTTTATGTACAAGTGTGTCAGCAACGTAGGATTTGCCGTCAATGACAATATCTGCTGCTGCGGTTCCTGCAATGAGCGATGTCATTGCAAGCGTGAGTAATAGTTTTTTCATTAGTTTTTGAATTATGTATGGGTTATTTCCTGCAAAGGTAATCAAAATTTTTATGTTTGATTGTTAATGAATATTAATTTAGCGAAGACTGCAAAGTGAAGGGGTTTATCTTGTTTACAAATCCTATTAATTGAATCTCGGTGCTGTGAAGAACAGACCGAAGGATATACCGCCGCCCCAGTTACTGCTATCACTTTGTAAATAGTTGCCGTACAGGCTTATAGATGCGAATGGAAGAGAATAGACTACTGCTGCTTCACCGAAAAAAGTTGGGTCAGCGAACCAGTTGCCGTATCTCGCAGTGCCGTCTGCATTAGGTTTTATTCTTCTCATAGGCAGGAAGCACTGAAATGTAGAGCGGATTTGCAGGTTATCATTCAGTTTTATAATCGGTGTAAGTCCTGCGACTACGAATGAATAAGCATTTAATCTGTGATTTAAGGAGTTAAACTGTGAAGGTGTAGGGATATATCTTTCTGCAGTCATTATTGACTGATTGTAAGTAGAAAGTAATTTTCGTGATGAGGCAGATAATTCGTACTCAATACCTAATGAAAATTTCTTTGCCACAGGTGCGTAATAACGTATTTTGTGGTGTATTTTTCCGTATATCATATCATCTTTTTCGCTATTAAGTCCCGGCATATCGGGATAATAGTGGTACTGACCTTGCAGTACTGCTCCGCTGAGAGTCTGTTCAAGACCGGATGTAGGGTAAAGGTCATTATTCAGCGAGTTATAGCGATATGCAAGTTTGAGTTGCCATAGATTGAATATAGATTTGTCTTTACTCTTTTTGTCGTAAGATAAGTTCATTGGTGGCAAATAAGAATACACCAGGTGACCGAAACCGGCACTGATATCAATAAGTGAACGTCGGCTTGTGGCACGGCTGAAGTGTAGTTTTCCAAATATTTGCGTATCGTAAAGTGCTGATTTATCATCTGTTTCGTAGAAGAATTGTTCTCCTGTATGGCTTGAAGTTCTTGACACCACTGCTTCCACGCTGAAAGATGAAGGAGTGGAGTAGGGTAAGAATAGTCGTCCTGTGGCTTCGGCAGCAAAATAGTTTTTACCTACCCAGGCATTAACTCCGGCGTTTATGGAGTTGTGGTCCAGTGAATAATATCTTCCGCTGAGGTAAAGCATTGATGCGGAAGAGGACGTAATCCAACCGCCGAAGCCGATATTCAGATTGTCTTTAACGGTGGCTTTGAGGTTGAGGTCAAACATTCCGGTATTGTTGTCGTAAACGGCAGTAGGAAGGAAATTTTTAAGTTTACCCCCTGTTATAGCCCTGTAATATGCAGCCTTGGCGTGTTCGATGCCGAATGTGTCAGTGACGTGGGTGTTAAAAGTTCTTTCAAGATAGTTGTTTTGCGACGGAGTACCTCCTGTGATATTTACGCTTTGAAACACTACGGAAGGCGTTTTTGACTTGAATACTTCACGGCGTAATTGTCGTTCAATGGCAGGTGTGCGGTCCGGGATACGTGCTTTTATAGAGTCAATAAATTCCATTGCGCGGTTATATCCTATTTGATATATAGCTTGTGCTTTAGGAAAGTCAAGCAGATTATATCCGGTGAGGTCAACATGGATATAAATTCCGTCTTCCGGTTTCATCGGGTCATTCTTATCTTGAATAATCATATCTTCAAGTTGCTGCACAAGGTCTGTGGATTTCACTTCAGGCTCCGGAAGTGCTACGTCAACGCCAATCATTATCCCGGGAGCAAATTCAGTTTTCATTACGTCTGTGGGGAAATTGTCGTAAATACCGCCATCGTAGAGTGTTACTCCGTCTATTTCAATGGGGTGGAACACTATTGGGAAAGACATTGATGCTCGGATAGCATCACCTAAACTGCCGGATTTGCAGATTACTTTCTTTTTGGAATATACGTCAGACGCAACGCAGCGGAATGGTACGAATAGTTTGTCAAAATCTCCGTCACATTGGGCTGTGTAGCCTGAAAACAGTTCCATAAAGGCGAAATTCATTGGTAGAGGAGAAATAACGCTTGTGGGGAGTATTGAGGACGTCTTTGTGGAGTCGCGTGGTGAAATGGCGAAGTTAAACATAGCCGGGCGAGGTTCGTCTTTGAAGAAGAAGTAAGTGAGTTTTTCATCTACTTGTCCTGTTGACCATTTAGTAAATTCTTTTGACTGAAGAAGTTGCATCATTT
Source organism: Bacteroidales bacterium (assembly GCA_022768005.1). Taxonomy (GTDB): domain Bacteria; phylum Bacteroidota; class Bacteroidia; order Bacteroidales; family Muribaculaceae; genus CAJUPY01. The sequence continues at coordinate 3,072 of JALEMF010000058.1, forward strand.
CATCGGTTGTATATCCGGCAGCGTACATTCCGCCGACTATAGCACCCATTGACGTACCGGTGATGTAATCAATAGGTATGTCATTGTCTTCAAGTGCTTTAATCACACCGATGTGTGCGATACCTTTTGCACCGCCGCCGCTTAGTACGAGTCCTACGGATTGCTTGGCGGAAGCAGTTGCGATAGTGAAAAGCAAGGTAAAGATGTATATAAAGTATTTCATAGATGTGTTATCGTTAAATCAAGTCTTCTGCAATATTTTCAGTGAATTTTGCGGCGAAAAGACGTGCTGCGTAAGTTTCCGGAGTAAAAATGCAGTTTATATTCATCGCTTTGAGGATAGTGCGGTGAATATTGTCGATAGCGCGAGCATATATGCGTTTAATATTCAGTTCTTTCAGTGCTGCTACAGCCCTGAGGCTTTGCTCCATACTTTGTCCGATAGCTACGATAGCCGTATCCACTTCGTCAAGCGGAAGTTCGGATAGTCCTTCGATGTGTGAAGCATCAAGAATATAAGCGATAGAGATGCGGTCTTTTACGGCATCAATACGTATTTCGTTAGTATCAACGCCAATCACGTCGTGTCCCATATCGGTGAGTTGCTCGGCGAGTGTACGTCCTACGTTTCCGAGTCCTATAATCAAGTATTTCATATTAATCAGTTTATTATTACGTTATCTTTGGGCAGTCGGTATTTCGGATTGTCTTTATGGTGGAAAATGCTCGTGATTACGGTAAGCAGTCCTACGCGTCCTACGAACATCATTATTATTATCAGTATTTTAGAAGCAACACCCAGTTGAGCTGTAATCCCGAGTGAAGAGCCTACTGTGCATATAGCCGAAACTGTTTCGAACAGCAATGCCTTAGGCGAAATTCCCGGCTCTAATGCCACCAATGTGATAAACACGCCGGTTATTACGAAAAGAGAACCGAAGATAGTGGCTAATGCGCGGCGTACGGACTCCGGAGAGATTTCGCGATTGAAAAGTGTGATATGATTTTTACCGCGAATGACGGCTATAAAGTTTGCTATCGCTACGGCTATCGTGTTTATTTTAATACCTCCGGCTGTTGATTGTGATGCTCCGCCTATCCACATCAGCAGTGTGTAAGCCATAAGTGATATAAGCGAAAGTGATGCAAGGTCAATACTGCTGAACCCGGCTGTACGCGGAGATACTGCATTAAACAGTGATTGGATAATCTTGTCCGCAGTACTTAGTCCGTCAAGTGTATTGTACCATTCAAGCATTCCTATCACCACTGTTCCGCTGATAATCAGGATTATAGTACCGGTGATTACTATTTTTGTATTCACATTCGTCAGATGTTTGTAGCGAGGGATAGTGCTGTCATGGTGGAAAATACGTCGCCATAGTCTTCTGAAGTTGTGGAAAAAAGCATTTTTCAGGTTTACCAATATAGGAAAACCTATGCCGCCAAGCACTATTAGAACGGAAAGGGTGAGGAACAAGAGTCGGTGACCTGTGGTGACAAATGTGGAGAATGGTTCGCCATAGCTTGAAATTCCGGCATTGCAAAATGCTGACACGGAATGAAAGATGGCGAACATTATTTCATCTTTCAGCACAAGTCCGAGTGTGTCGTGAATATCCAAGAATATGAGTGCTGCACCGATTAGTTCTATCACGAATGTAAACCCGAGAATATATAGCAGAGTGGATATAAGGGTGCTGAAACTACCCGTGCCTATCATATCGCGGAGTGCATACCTGTTTTGCAGGCTGTTGTCGCCCATAAAGAATACGGCAAAAAAACTTGTTATTGTCATCACGCCGAGTCCGCCTATTTGTATCAGCAGCATGATGATGATTTTCCCGTCAGTTGAAAATGTTGACGGTATGTCAATAGTGCTGAGCCCTGTTACGCACACTGATGAGGTTGCCACGAATAGCGAATCTATAAGGCTGATATGCTTGTCCGGTGCTAATGAACGTGGTAGTAATAAAAGTATTGTCCCTATAAATATTACTATCACGAATGCTGCTGCTAATAGCATAGCGGGATTTGTGTTCTGACTGATAAATTCAATTATCGACTTGGATATATTCAGTACGGATAGTACACCCAAAAGCGTGATTATAAAATATTTATGGCTGAATAAACTCCATATAGGTGATAATATTCCTAAGTCAACGTCTGGGAATAATTTCGGAAGTGCGGTAAGTAAAAGGCATATTCCAATGATTGCCGTTATTACAACGGCTTTTCTTCGGATAGATGACCATTGTAAGAAAATTCTGCAAAAGAAATCTGTGAAGTAGCACCACCATGCAGCTGTGTATATTTTGCCTATAATTATTTCATCGTGTGTTGACAATTCAAATCCATAGTCAATTACCAATGCTCCGAACAAGAGTATTGATACGGCAAACAGCAGAAAACGCGCTGTGAAATCAATTTTGCGAGTTATCCGCTGAGTTATAATATTCGAGATGAAATGTTTCACTCTGCAAATGTAGTAATTTTGACTTACATATTCAATTTTCTTGCTGTCAACTTGAAGCCTGTCGGTCTTTATGCTGCAGGTTGACTGCCGACTTTTAGTCGGTAAGTAATATTAAGACAAGGTGTGCTTTATAGATTTGATTTGTTATTTAATCTGCTTTATTCATATCCGGTGCAAAGTATTTGTTACTAATCGGCACGAATAAAGCAGGTTAAATGCGGTTTAGTGAATTCTCACAATAATTACTGATTGGGAAGTGTGTGAATCCTAAATCCTGAATAATATATTTCATATAATAATAAAGGCTGCCCCGATTTTTCGACACAGCCTTTAATTCTCTAAGTTTAAGTGCTTTATTTAACAAGTACTTTGTAAGATTTATTGTCAACTTTCACAATGTAAAGTCCGGCAGGTACGTTTAGTGAACCGATTTCCTGACCTGAAACGTTGTAAACATTTGCGTTTTTGTATTCGCCGAGGATTACAATTTCACCGTTTCCACCGTAAACTGTTACATTATCTTTAATTTCATCATTGATAACGTCTTCTACACCGGCGATATTTGAAGTACCGATAACAACGTATGAGTTGCCCGGAACTGTAAATGTCACTTTGCCTGATGCAAATGTAGGAGTTGTTGCAGTGATACCTTCGGATTTGGAAAGAATCTGAGCGTTGCCACTCTTGATGAGTGATACTGAAGCGGTAACGGCTTTGTTTCCACTCATTGCAGGGTTGAAGAGTACTGCAATTTCTTTAGTGCCGTTTTTGATGACGATGCTGCGAGCAGATGTCATTGTGTTTGCAAATCCGTCGCGTACGTATGATGTTGATTCTGATGAGAACAGGTCTGCATTATCTTTGCGGACTGCACCGAGTTCACAATAGTTTTGATAAAGTGCTGCGCGGTATTGGTCATCAAGATAATCCCAGCAAACTTTTTTAGGAGAAGTGTCATTGCCACTGCTGTTTTTAGTAGTCTGGTCAGCACCTACTTCAG
>JALEMF010000065.1 GCA_022768005.1 Bacteroidales bacterium
GGACAGCAAATGGCAGGTATGATGAACCAAATGGGCAATGCTATCAACGGTCAAGGCGGTACACCTCCGCCACCACCATCCGTTCAGTACTACGTATCCGTTAATGGTCAGCAATCAGGACCTTTCAATATGGGACAGTTACAACAGTTAGTGCAACAAGGACAACTAACAGCTCAAACATACGTGTGGAAACAAGGTATGAACGGATGGGAACTTGCCGGTAATGTACCAGAACTCGGTTCTCTGTTCCAAACAAATACACCTCCGCCACCACCTGCACCAATGGTTCCGTAAAAGAGGGAGTTTCACAATGTAAAAAAATACAGTTATGAACGATAATAATTCATTCAGCAGCATAGATCGCCTGTTAGAATTCGGAATGGGAATGTCTGTAGCTCAGCAGATGATAAAAACCATGAACGACAGTATGGCTCAGATGAATGTACCCGGCGCCGGCACTCCGCTGCGACAAGAACAGCTGAAGTATTATGTTGCCGTAAACAACGGCGTAGCCGGTCCTTTCACTGAAGAAGAACTTGAGACACTCGTAAAAGCCTGCACCATCACAGCGGACACCCTTGTATGCAAACAGGGTATGACCGGTTGGGCTAAAGCCAAGGACGTACCGGAAGTGAATAAAAAAATATTGTTAAATACAAATATACCGGTAAAGCAATGAAAATAGACACAGTACGACTTATAATAGCCGCCGGATTATCACTATTAATCGGCTGGGGATACTACAGTATGTCAACAGTTCATGAAAATGCTATGAGCATCGGTATTGCAACGGGAATTGAAATGCTGTTGGCATGCCTCGGCGGCTTTTGCATTGAATACAAAGAATGTTCACGGGCAGGTGTAGTAATCCGAATTACCTGTATAATCGGAGCAATACTGTTTCTTATCCTTAACGGTATTTTTGCCGGCGTAGGACCTAATACGGCATTCTACATCATCAGTGGCATATTAGCACTGCTTCTGCTGCTTGTGGTGAACAGTGTTTACCGTACAAAACAATAATCGGCTTTTCTTTGTAATAAGAATAGTTTTGTCACTTTGGGAAAAGGTCGTGTCAGAGATGATACGGCCTTTAATTTTCCATACTGAATATCAATCAGTTACAAAAATATAATCCACGGGGACCACAGTGGACTGAAATGAATAGTGGTAACATAATTCGAATATCGTAACTTTGACGGTGAATAAAGAAACTATCATTATTAACAACAAATAAACCACATAAAACATATAGACGGAGGAACCTGAAAATCCGGAAATAGAGTAAGGAAAACTTTCAAAATAAAAATATTTATGGAAAATCAACAAAAAAAGGGAGGCTGGGGTAAAGCCTCAAAGGTACTGGGCATCATTTCAATAATATTCGCCCTACTGCCACTGGCAAGCGCATGGTGTATGATTCTCACAGCGTTTAACTACGTTCTTGCTCCAATAGGCATACTATGCGGTATTGTAGCGCTTTGCAAATCACAAAACAGCACAACCGCAATTATCGGTATCGTACTATGTGCATTGGCAATATTTGCCCCATACCTTCTTGCAGAATACTACGTTGAAAGCGCAGCATCTTCAATCGGTAACTTAATGAAGTTGGTTTAACAATTAATCCAAGAAAACTATGGATAAGAAAAAATACTTATTTATCGGAATCGGAGTGGTTGTTATCTTCGCAATAATAGCTTCAATGTGTGGCGGTAGCAAAGAAAAAACAACAGAAGAAAAACAAGAGGAAGCAAAACAGGAAATTGTCCTTAAAGCGGCTCAAACTGAATTGAAAGGCGACTTGAAAGGCTGCTTTGAAATAGTAGATAAAAATTACAAAATTAAAGATGACTGTTATGGCAGTGACGTAATCGTAGTGGAACTTAAACGTACTGCACAAGCACTTCCATTTGACCGTGACGATGTAACCACTTTCGGTGAGGCTAAGGGTGCTACAGCTGAAAATTGCGCAGATTTCGGAATTGAAATTCTTAATGCAGACGGTGACGTGATTGAGAAAAAAGCAGCTACGGAATCTCCTTGCTCTAACACTGAAGTAATGGAAGCATTAAAACTGCTCACAGACGAAACTGCTACTATTGAATATTCTTTCTACAATAGCAAAGACCTTAAAGACGGCGTAAGTTTCCGCATCACTTCTGCTGTTCAGAAAAATGAACAAAGCAAAAAGGCACTTGAGGAAGAAGAGGCTAAAAAATCAAAAGAAAAATCTTCTGACGAACAAGCACTTGACGATGCTGAAAAAGCACTTGAATTAGCAGGCAAAACTGCAAAACTTGCCGGTAAAATCCTCGGAAATTAGTTTAATAGTAATTCTATATGAATTAAACCCGGAGGCTGCATCAATTCGTTGGTGCAGCCTTTTTTTTAGCCTTACATCTTTGAGCGCCGAAAAATAAATTTTGAGAATATAGAATTTATTTGTAACTTTACACGCTTAAACTCTTAAAAAAACGATGGCAAACAAAATTGTAGAGACTCCACTAATGAAACAATATCTCGAGATGAAACAAAAACATCCCGATGCTATTCTGCTTTACAGAGTAGGAGACTTTTACGAAACCTTTTCAGAGGACGCCATCACTGCTTCGGAAATACTCGGCATCACCCTCACCAAGCGCGCTAACGGATATGCTTCAACCGTAGAACTTGCCGGGTTTCCTCACCACGCACTTGACACATATCTGCCAAAACTAATCCGCGCCGGGAAGCGTGTGGCTATTTGTGAGCAACTTGAAGACCCTAAATTGACGAAGAAACTTGTCAAAAGAGGTATCACGGAACTTGTCACTCCGGGTGTTGCTCTGAGCGACAATGTACTTAACCATAAGGAAAACAACTTCCTTGCTGCAATTAACTTCGGCAAAAGTAATATCGGCGTGGCACTTCTTGATATCTCCACGGGTGAGTTCCTGGTAGCGGAAGGCAATAATGACTATATTGACAAACTGCTTACGAACTTTTCTCCGAAAGAAGTGCTGATAATGCGTGGGGCAAAGTCAAAATTAGAAACGTCTTTCTCGGCAAAATTCCTTGCTTACGAACTTGACGACTGGATTTTCACTGAAGATGCAGCAGAAGAAAGACTGCTGAAACAGTTTGAGACCAAGACACTTAAAGGTTTCGGTATAGGGAAAATGCCTGATGCCATAGTGGCAGCCGGAGCAATCCTGTACTACCTTGACATCACCAAGCATACACAGATTTCACACATCAATCGTCTGAGCAAGATTGAAGAAAACAAGTACGTGCGACTTGACAGATTCACGGTGCGCAACCTGGAACTCGTGGAAAGTTTTTCCGAAGACGGCAAAAGCCTCCTGAATATCATTGACCGCACAGTCACTCCCGTAGGGGCGCGTATGCTTCACCGCTGGATACTTTTCCCGCTTAAGGACCCGAAAGAAATAAATAACAGGCTTGACGTGGTGGAATATTTCTTCAAACACCCCGATGAGAGGGACGAAATAAAGACGTACTTAGAGCAAATAGGTGATATAGAGCGACTTACTTCAAAAGTTTCATTCGCAAGAATTTCACCGCGTGAAATGATACAGCTCAGGAACGCACTTAACGCCATTGAGCCTATCCGCAAAATATGCATTGACTCAGACCTTCCGGTGCTACGCGCCTTAGGTGAGCAACTCAACCCGTGCAATGCTGTAAGCAAACGTATCTCCAAAGAGATTGTAGAAAATGCACCTGTTGCCCTCAATAGAGGCAGTGTGATTTGTCCCGGAGTTAATGCTGAACTTGACAACCTTCGCGAAATAGCGTTCAAAGGTAAAGACTACCTGCTCGGAGTGCAACAGCGAGAAATTAACGCTACCGGAATACCATCGCTGAAAATCGGCTACAACAACGTTTTCGGCTATTACATTGAAGTAACAAATACTCACAAAGACAAAGTTCCTGCGGAATGGATTCGCAAGCAGACACTCGTCAATGCCGAGCGATACATCACTCCCGAATTAAAAGAATACGAAGAAAAAATTCTCGGCGCACAAGAAAAAATTGAAATACTTGAAGCCAAACTCTACTCGGAATTGATATCTATGGTTAACACGTACACCCCTGCAATACAGCTTGATGCCAAGTTGATAGCACAGCTTGACGTACTTGCAGCATTTACGTACGTGGCTATGGAAAATCATTACAACAGACCTATAGTTGACGATTCTCTGAAAATAGAAATCGTGGAGGGTCGCCACCCTGTGATAGAAAAGAATCTGCCACCGGGCAAGCCGTACATCGCAAATTCCGTGACTCTTGATAATGACGGGACGCAGATAATGATGATTACCGGACCGAATATGTCTGGTAAGTCCGCCCTACTCCGCTCCACTGCGCTAAACGTGCTTATGGCGCAAATGGGGTGTTTCGTAGCAGCAGAAAGCGCACACATCGGCATTGTGGATAAAATTTTCACACGCGTGGGTGCAAGTGACAACATATCACTCGGAGAGTCAACATTTATGGTGGAAATGACTGAAGCCGCATCTATATTGAATAATATGAGCCAACGCTCACTTATCCTTTTTGATGAACTTGGCAGAGGTACTTCCACATACGACGGCATATCCATAGCATGGGCTATCGTTGAGCATATACACAACTTCGGAAATCTACACCCGAAAACACTCTTCGCCACTCACTATCATGAACTTAACGAAATGGAAAAGTCATTCCCGAGAGTAGTGAACTATAATGTTTCAGTGAAAGAGATAGATGGCAAAGTAGTATTCCTCAGAAAACTGCAACGAGGCGGAAGTGAACACAGTTTCGGTATTCATGTAGCCAAACTTGCCGGTATGCCAAGACTGATTGTTGACCGCGCAACGGAAGTGCTTAAACACCTTGAGGCTTCACACCGCGACAACACATCAGTAGCAGACATTAAAGATATGCCTAAGCATGAAAATGGTATGCAGCTGTCGTTCTTTCAGCTTGATGACCCTGTATTGGAACAAATCAGAAATGAAATCGTAGGACTTGACATTAACAATCTCACACCTGTAGCAGCACTAAACAAACTACACGATATAAAGAAAATAATCACCGGGAAAGATTAATAATATTATAAATAATCATTATTATGAAGGAAGTAAACCTTAACGTACCTTTGAAAATTGTCGCATACGAGGAACTCAGCGACAAGCAAAAAGACTTGGTAAACCAATCTCGCGAAGCAACATTCCGCTCATACGCTCCATACAGTCATTTCAAGGTTGGTGCAGCCATAGCACTGTCAAACGGAGAAGTAATAGTTGGCTCAAATCAAGAGAACGCGGCATTCCCTTCAGGAACTTGTGCAGAACGTTCAGCTTGCTACTACGCTCACGCACGCTATCCGGAAGCAAAATTTGAAACAATCGCAATCTCCGCTCGCGGCACAGATGATGAATTTGTGGAAAATCCTGCAGCTCCTTGCGGTGCATGCCGTCAAGCACTTCTTGAATACGAAACACTTGCAGGACATGACGTACAAGTGATTCTTGCAGGCAAAAAGGATATTTACATTTTACCTTCCGTAAAATCACTTTTACCACTTGCATTTGTGGAATTTTAAAAGTTTACCATAATAGTATAAAAAAGCAAAGCACTCGGATTATGCTATCAGCGAATCCAAGTGCTTTACTTTTATCGTTATAAATTTACTTTACAGCAATTACTTCAATTTCTACGAGAACTTGTTTTGGCAGGTCTTTGACTGCCACTGCAGAGCGTGCAGGGAACGGTGATGTGAAATTTGCTGCATACACTTCATTCATAGCAGCGAAGTCACCCATATTAGCGAGGAAAACTGTAGTCTTGACAACATTATCTACTGACAATCCTGCTTCAGCAAGAATAGCCTTGATATTAGATATAGACTGAGCTGTCTGTGCAGTAATACCTTCAGGGATATTACCAGTTCCCGGATTAACCGGAATCTGACCTGAGATGAACACGAAAGAGCCCGCATCAATAGCCTGGCTATAAGGACCGATAGCACCCGGCGCCTTAGTTGTTGAAATTGCCTTTTTCATTTTGGAATATATTTATAGATTAATTGTTAATAGTCAAATTAGAAATAAGAATATCATCGTCATCTTTGTAATTACTGATTTTATCCACAGTGTCAGAAATTTCTTTAAACCGTTCATTAAAACCGGGAATAAAGTCCGATGCACCATTTGATGATAACTTTTCAAGCAGCGATTTTACAGTCAAGGCATTAATATCCACAGCCGGCATATATCCGAATTCCTGTACACGACTGTCAACGTACACTTTCGCTACAACACCAACGTCAAGCAAGTCTTCCAAAATACCGGAGGCAAGTCCGATAGGAAAACCGTACTCAAGGGCTATCATATTTGCGTCAGGAGCCGGGAGATGTTTTTTGAATTTATCTACCAAAATCGCCATTACAGCCACCACTGCTTTGTATCTGTAATTATCCGAAATGACGGAGATATGCGAAGAAAATGAGTATCTGAAGATATTCTGCGATGCGTAGCATATTACAGCACCGGCAAGAGTTATTATCCACACAAACTGAAGCCACAGCATTAACAATGGTAAAAATGCAAAACTTCCATAAATGGCATTATACTTCGAGACATACACCTGACCTGATACGAACAACCACTGAAGAACTATGAAGCACGTACCTGAAATTACGCCCGCAAGTAACGCATTCGGGAATTTGACTTTAGTATTCGGCACCAGGATATAAACACCGGTAAAAAAGAGCCATGTCAGCACAACCCCGGTTATATCAAGGACCGTGGAAATTAATGGTGAAAACTCCGGATACGGCATCAAAGACTTTAATGTTGATGACATCAACACGTTAATACCCGTAATACTTATCATCAGTACCGGCAATATCAAGAAGATAGCTGTGTAGTCCGTAAGTTTTCTCCAGAATGAACGACCTTTACGCACTCCCCATATCTTATTAAATGCGGCTTCACCGGAACTGACAAGTGAAATAAGTGTCCATAGAAGCATTATAACACCGATACCTACAAACACGCCTTTTGATGCAGTCTCAAGATAAGAATCCACGAATTTAAGTCCTGTCTCTATAGCCTCTCTCTGTGATGGAAAATAATTAAACAGAGACGTCTGCATAAGTGATGCAAATCCAAAACCTCTACCGATAGCAAACAGCAATGCCAACACAGGCACTGTGGCTAACAGAGTTCTGAACGACATTGCACAAGCCGTAGATTGAATGTCAGCGTTAAAAAATGACTTTACGGATAAATTCAAAGTTTTGATAACATTAATAATCAGTCCGCTGCGAGTATCACTCCATACACCTTCGTAGCAATACTTAGCCGTCTTTTTTGCCAAATCAATAAGACGGGAAAGAAACGTCAACTTACCGTTATTATCAAGACCTTTCATCACCGAAAACTTATATTGTCATTTAACTCGGAACATATACCCTAATGTAATGCCTATTGACATTCCGCGAGACGCACTGAAAGTATCTTTCTTGCTTGAAGGAAAAATATTTCCCAAGCCGTAGTAGAAACGCGCTTCGAGCATCAATGAATGACGCTTGCGGATAATTCCTTCAATACCAGCACCGAGTACAATACCGTAATCAAACTTATTTTTTATATCCATACCCATCTGCTCCGTAGAACGGTAATCAAGCGGAAAACCCTCGGCATTAGTCGGGTCCTTATAGTCAAAATTACTGTCAATGGAACTACCTATCATATAGCATAACTGAGGACCGAGATTAAAGAATCCCTTAAACTTTCTTCCGCCGAAAAAAATATGAGTCATAATCGGCAATTCAAGATAAGTGAGTTTGCGGCTGTAATTCAGTGCCGTACCCGTCAAGTCCTCTTGCCAACCTCTTGTAGTAAAATTCAATTCAGTAAGCAAGCCCACATGGCGTTCCTCCGCAAAACGAAAAGACACACCGGCAGTAAGTCCGTTAAGCATTTTCTGCTCGACAGACGGAGAAAATGACATTTTAGACATTGCCATTCCGCCATGAAAACCGACGTGTACATGCGGCACATAATGTTTTTGTGCAGATAGCGGCAATACAGTACAAACTAATATTAATAACAGATATACTTTTTTCATTGATGTGATTTGGTGTTATTTAATAATCACTTTAGTTTCAGTACCGTCAGGACAGAAATTAATCAGATACAAATGGCTGTTAATATATCCTTCCATACCTTCAGGACTTACAATATTAAATCCGGTCTGAATACCTTCGAATCCGTCTTCCTCAACTTCACCTCTGAGGTACTTGATGAGGAACGTAGCTGCATCGTATCCTACTATACTTTGCACAGGAACTGTCTCATGCATATTACTTCCGTACCACTGCTTGTACTCATCACGGAACTGACGTACTCTTTCATCATCGGAAGAAATGTAAAACCTACTGTATATGGAAGCATTCAGTCCGTGAAGCTGTTCAAGATAGTCACTACGGAACGTTACCCATTCCGGATAACCGAACACTGTGACATTTTCAGGATTTACAGCCGTACTGCGAAGAGTTTTCAGCGCCGGAGCAAATTTTGCAAACTCTGTTCTCAACCCTGACACAGGAATGAACACGTAAGCAGAGTCTGTTGTATTGAAATCATCTAAATTGTCTTTTCCCAAGAAACTCCGGAAAGCAATTTCATGATAACTTACTCCTGCGTCTGACAAACGCTCTTTTAACCCGCTTACAAAATCCGACTTGTCAGCATTACCGTCAATTCGGGCTATAAATACGGGAACATAGCCCTCATACTTCTGCATAAACATCTGTATAGCCTTGTCATACATCTGTTTACGCGGAATATTTGCTTGAATTACGGATACATTTGACACATTGCTCGAGTCCTTGACAGCAAACAAGTTCAGGATTTTCGCATCAGGTGCAATCTCTGAAGCCTGTGAAATGATATATTTCATCTGCGGAATATTGTCTGAAGTAATGATAATGTCCTGGTTCTCTGAAATATACGTTTTAACAGAATCATTACTTACAGCACTGTCATACGCTTCGATTTTTATTCGTGAACCACTATGACTCTGCTTCTCAACACCAATCAAGAAGCCTCGATAAAACTCAGTGTAAAGTTGAGAATGTTTGTTGGCGGATTTATCCTCAAGTGAGAAAGGCAACATCAAGGCTATTGTAGTATCATCTTTAAGCTGAGCAACGTCCTCGACGGCTATAGGCACGGCACACTCCGAAATTCTCTTTTCCGAATCAATAAGCGACTGAGACACCGGTATTGTAATCAAAGCCCCGGGCACAAATTCTGAAAAACTCAACTGCGGATTAGCCTTCAATATATCTATCTCATTCAAGTCGTATTCTTGAGCGATACTTTCAATGGTTTCACCATCTTTCATTATGTACTTGATAGTGCCGTCAGAAACATTTACAGGAATTGTTTCGAGAGTATCTTTGCTGACTTCTTCTATTTCCTTCACGTCTTCCTTAACCTCTTCACGGACAGGAACCGCCGGTACAGGCGCAACCGTAACAACCTCTTTTTCAGGGATATCTATAGTTTTTTTCTCTGCTGCAACTATTTGCTCAGTAACGCCTTCCGCTTTTTGAACAGGAATCGCAAGAGTTTCGCCCTTATTAATGCCATCTGAAGCAGTAGGATTAAAATCAATAAGACGGTCCACGGATATGCCGTATTTTTGAGCAATACCGTAAACAGTCTCGTGCGAACCCACCTTGTGAGAAATCACATAATACCCATTCTTGATTTTAGCATCGTATGAAACAGGGACAGTAAGCACTGTTCCCGCCTGCAAACCGTCAGCAGCATTTGGATTATATTTCAAAATATCTTTTCTCGGGAGTCCCATTTTCACAGAAAGCTCGTAAATAAACTCGTTTTTCTGCGCTACGTAATAATAGTACGCCTTACCATTTATCTTTTTTACCGGCAAATCCAGAGCAAATGCCCCGAGGCAACACAGAAAAGCTGCCGTAGCCGTAACAATCGCTTTTGTCAATTTCATTATCAGAACATCATTTAGTGTTTATTTCGCAAAGTTAATCAGAAATTTTGTATTACATAGATAACACTTGCAGAAAGTACTAAAATTTAATAGTGTCGTTTTTAACAGTCTTTTCAAGGAGCGGCATCAATTTTTTGAAGTCCTTGGAACGCAAATACTTGTCAATAGCCTCAAAGTGAGTCATATTATGCATATCCGTACCTAAAAAATCCGCATAACCTTGCTCCACAAGCCACTCCGCAACCTTCTTAGGTGTAGTGCCGTGATAGCCGGCAAGGCTTAAAAGATTTACTTGAAACAAATTTCCGGCTTGATGCAAAGCATCGTATCTCTTTTTGTCGTCATGATAATAACCGAAACGCTCCGGGTGAGCCATAATAGGCTTAAAACCGCTTATTTTCAAGTCAAAGAGCAGATTATCAAGTCCCCACGGCTCTTGCAAAAAAGAATTTTCCACGAGAAGATAATCATCGGGAAACTTAACGAGTTGTCCCGCCTTATATTGCTCCATAAATAGAGAATCAATTCTGTACTCGGCTGAATAAGCCAGTTTGATAGAATTCCCGACAGCCTTAACAGCCCTAACAAGACGGTCAAAACCTGCGGCAAGAGTCTGCGGATTGTTTTCAAAAGTTGACTCCGTGACATGAGATGTAAGCACAATGCGATTAATACCCCAAGACTGTTCCCCCTCAATCAGTCTCAATGAAGTGTCCTCATCAGGCGAACCATGGTCAACACCAGGCATTATATGACAGTGAACATCTGTATGAAAAAACAATTCAGGCAATTCTGCCGTTTTCTTCTTAAACAGGAAATCAAACATTTTGAAAAACTCATTAATTATTAGACAATGCAAATTTACAAAATAAATATGTACACAAAATGAAAAAATTATGGAAATAATTCACTAATTAAAAAATATTGATTACATTTGCGAATAATAATAACAACAAAACATATAATAATACTCACCGCCTCTCGTAAAGCGACACAATCCGCTGCACGAGAAGCAAAAGCCTTAAACACTTATGGCAACACGCAAATTAAAAATCAGAGACTTAACTCTCCGTGACGGTCAGCAATCACTTTTTGCTACCCGTATGAAACAAGCCAACATTGACCGCTTGCTTCCTTTGTATGAAAATGCAGGTTTTTACATTATGGAAGTATGGGGCGGTGCTGTTCCTGACTCTGTAATGCGCTACTTGAACGAATCCCCATGGGATCGTCTTCGCTCGGCAAGTGCAGCAATGAAGGGTAAATCACTTCTTTCAGCACTTTCTCGCGGTCGTAACCTCTTCGGATACGTGCCTTACCCGAACAGCGTGCTTGAAGGCTTTTACAAAGAAGCTATTAAGAACGGACTAAACGTAATGCGTATTTTTGATGCGCTTAACGATATTAACAACGTCAAGGAATCAATCAAACTTATCAACGACCTCGGCGGTATTCCTGACGGTGCTGTTTGCTACACTGTTGACCCTAAGAGTGAACCGGCTGAAAAACCGGGATTCTTCGCTCGTCTTTTCGGTAAAAAGGCTGAAGAACCAAAACTCATCTTCACTGATGAATACTTTGTAGAAAAAGCAAAGGCTATGGAAGCACTCGGTGCTAAAATTATCACACTTAAGGATATGGCAGGCCTTGTCACTCCACACCGTGCTGCATCTATCATCAGCAAGCTCAAAGCAGCAGTAAAAGTTCCTGTGGACTTCCACACACACTGTACACCGGGATACGGTCTTGCATCTTCACTTATGGCAGTGATGAACGGCGTTGACATTCTTGACACAAATATATGGTACTTCGGTGGCGGCTCTGCTGCTCCTGCAATCGAACTTATCTACATCTTTGCACAGAAACTCGGCATTGAAGTGGAATGTAATATGGAAGCCGTAGGTAAAATCCGTGCCGAACTCAAACAGACACGTAAAGACCTCGCAGCATTTGATCTCAATAAGGATAACTTCCCGAAAGACTTTGACCCGCTTACAGACAAATTGCCTGCAGAAGTTGATGCTCTCTTTGACAAAGCAATCGCAGCAGCAAAAGCAGCCGACGAAGATACACTCCTTGACGCTTGCCACGCTATTGAAGCATACTTCGGTTTCCCGAAACCTAACGAACTCGTTAAGCACGCAGAAGTACCTGGCGGTATGTACTCAAATATGGTAGCTCAACTTAAAGCACTTAACTCAAGCGAACTCCTTGAAGATGCGATGAGACTTATCCCTAAGGTTCGTCGCGATGCAGGTCTTGTACCACTTGTAACTCCTACAAGCCAAATCGTAGGTGCTCAAGCAGTAAACCTCGCTATTGACCGCAAGAAAGGAAATCCGGACTATACAAATACATCAAACCAATTCATCTCACTCGTTAAAGGTGAATACGGCGAAACACCTGTTGCTATTGACCCTGCTTTCCGCGAAAAAATCACAGGTTCACCTGTAGAAAAGGCTTACGACGTATCTTCTTACCGAAAGCCTGAAAATCCCGTTATAGAAAAACTCGGTGTTAAACTCGCTTCAAATAAAGAAGAAGAACTTCTCCTCGAATTGCTTCCAAACGTAGCAAAACCGTTCCTTGAGAAACTTCGTGAAGCGGAATGTGCAGCAAGCAAAGCCACTGAAGGTCCTGCAGAAGCAAAAGCAGAGGAAAAGAAAGACGATGCACCAATCACAGGTCCTACACAAAAAGCGCTTATGGGCGGTAAAATCGTTTCTGTTGACGTAAAGCCGGGCGATACTGTTAAGAAAGGACAGTTGCTCCTCGTTTACGAAGCAATGAAGATGGAAAACGATGTTAACTCCGAAATCGAAGGTAAAGTAAAACGTATCTTCGTAGCACCGGGCGACATCGTTAACACTGACCAAGTGATGATTGAATTTGAATAATGTTTTATTTCATAAAATAATTATTTATATTACAAGTGTAAAGTGGCATAGCGGAAACCGGTATGCCACTTTTAATATATATCACACACGGCTATTTCATTTAAAGTGGAAGAAATTGATTTGTTTTTATAAATGAAAGCAAGTAAAAGTTATCATCAGGGAGCCTCGGCGAGGCTCGGCTGTAAGTAACACCGTATAAGCACGTAAGTGCGCCATGCGGTGAAAGAATACCTCAATCTACATTCGCACATCGGGGATGTGCGGTCTGTGGTAGATGCTTTGTGTTTTGGTTATATTTTCACAGACCGAACCTCCACGAGGTTCGTTATATGTTGACGTTTCTATCTCAGGGTGGCGCACTATGTGCTTACCCTGAGTTACTTACAGCCGAAAGCCTCCGACTTTCCTTGATAATGTCTTTTTACTCACTCTATTATATATTTTAAATGAATGAGCCGTGTATATCACAAAAACAATATCAATTTTTGTTTGTATATTACGATATAAATTGATAGTTTTGCAGTCAGATTCTATACCACAAATTTTATTAACATTTTAAACAAAAATTTATCAAAGACATGAAAAAGTCAATTTTCTACAGCCTATTTGTATTTGCAATGGCTGTTATCGCAGTCGGTTTCGCATCATGCAGCGATGATGACGATCCTTATTTCTACACATTCCAACTCGCATCAGAGAACTTAACCGGAGGTAGCGAAGATGCTATGGACTTGGACATTTCGCTCGTTGAAAACGCTGTAACTCAAGAATTCAACGGCAAAGTAGTAGCAATTAAAGGTAGCAAAGACGCTTGCGACAAGGAAGCAATTTCACGCTTCAACAAAGCATGTGAATCAGTTACACTCAAAGGTGGCTGGAAAGGTGATTTCACTTATACACTTTTCATCACCGGTGACAAAGGCATGACTCAACAGATTGCCAACAAGAAATTCACGATGAGTGAATAATAAAAATAAGCCACTCCTATAGCTAATAATCATGAAGACAAAATTGTATTACACATTTCTTGCACTTTGCATCGCTATCTGCACGATTGGTTTCTCTCATGTAGCAAGAACGACGACAAATATGCAAACATCTACAATTACGGATTTTCAAAAAACGGATTCGTAGGAGGTGATGAAGACGCATACTCGGCAGACGTAGAACTCGTATATCAAACAGTCTATAAAGAATTCAAAGATGATATGGTGGTACTCTACGGTGATCAAGACAAATGTGACCAAGAGGCAATCACACGCTTTAACAAAGCATGCGACAGAGTACAACTCAAAGGAGGCTGGTACGGAAAATTTAATTATTCTCTTTACAAGACCATTGACGATGAGACAAAGCGACCAACCGTTATTATAGCAGACAGAGTATTTGAAGTTGCCGAATAATAACCAAATAAAATTCGAAAAATAAAATGAGAACAAAACTGTATTACGTATTTCTTGCGCTTTGTGTATCACTTTGCGCACTCGGCATTACATCTTGTGATAATAATGATGGTCCGGGCGCAAATGTATATACCATCGGCTTAACAGGCTCAAGCAGTCACGGCAACTATCTTGCTTTCAAAGCAGACGTCCAAACTATTGAATCAGCAGTAGTTGCTGAATTCGGCGGATTGTCATTTGAAATCCAAGGCAAAAGCGACAGCGCGGATAAAGAAGTTAAAAATCGCTTTGAAAAAGCAATGCAAAACGTAACCCTTAAAGGTGGCTGGAAAGGCTATGTTATTTATGATGTAACTAAATACACCACATCAGGATCAGGTTCAAAGGATATAGCAAGCAAAAAAATCGTATCACCTGACGGTGAATAAAATCTTAAAGTATAAATAAAGAGTCTACCCTTACACATTATGGGCAGACTCTTTTTTATATTACAAATCAAAACATAAATATGCAAAAAAGAGAGAAAAGAACATAAAAAAACGCACAGAGTAACATTTTTACGCAAAAAGTGTGCGATAATTAAAAAATATGTTATATCTTTGCACCAATTCTTTAATATTTCAACATTCAAAAAAATTTAAGCAATGAAAAAATCAGTATTTTACAGCCTATTTACAGTGTTCTGCTTTGCACTTTGCGCAGTAGGCTTTACTTCATGCGATGATGACGATGATGTGAACAGCTACTACAAATTAGACGTACTTCACTCAAACATAATTTTGCCTGACGATGCAGAAGCAGCAGAAGCAGCACAAAAATCATTTGATGCAGATATGAAAGTGGTTAAAGAAGCACTCTGCAACGAATTCGGCATTAAGGAAGTTGAAAAATTCAACTCAGAGAAAATCAAAGACGTAGCAGACAGCAGAGATAAGAGTGATGCTGCAATAATTGCAAGATTTGATGCTGCAGTAGCAAGCCTTCCACTTGAAAACAAATGGAACGGTGAAGTAGTTTACGTACTTTGCTACTACGATAAAATCGGTACTAAAATCGACATCCACGAATTCACTATCTCAAATCCTCTTCCTAACGAAGGTGGTGAAGGTGAAAGCGGCGCTACAGAATAACAGATAACATTCTAAAGATACTATACAATGAAGTCATCGGCAATCCCGGTGACTTTATTTTTTCTATTTTTGATGCGAATATTATTAAAAAGAGTGATTAATTTTTGCTATTGCATTCATTTTCATTAATTTTGCAAAAAAATTGAAATACAATGAACTTATTTGACAAAATTTCAGCAGACATAATGACTGCTATGAAGGCGAGAGACCGTGTACGCACTGAAGCATTACGCGGTGTCAAAAAAGAATTTATTGAAGCAAAAACCGCTGAAGGCGCACATGGAGAGCTAAGCGATGACAATGCGATGAAAATCCTTATCAAGATGGTAAAACAGCGTAAAGAAAGCGCTAAAATCTATCAAGAAAACAATCGTCCGGAACTTGCGGAAAGTGAACTTGCAGAGGCTGCCATCATTGAAGAATATCTCCCTAAGCAACTTACAGAAGAAGAACTTACTGCCGAACTTAAAAAAATCATAGAGCAAGTAGGCGCTACTTCCGCCAAGGAAATGGGAAAAGTGATGGGTGTAGCATCAAAAACACTTGCAGGTCGTGCTGACGGACGTGCAATTTCAGCAAAAGTGAAAGAACTTCTCGCTTAAGCCCATTCCATAACAACGAAATAAATATTATTACATAATATGCTTACACTGCAACAAATCAAAGAAGACCCGGAGTTTATCATCAAGCGTCTTGCGGTCAAAGGTTTTGACGGCAAACAACCTATAAACGAAATTCTCGAACTTGACAACAATCGCCGTCAACTCCAACTTAATAACGATAACCTCGCTGCTCAGCAAAATAAGGCTGCCGCTACCATCGGCGGACTTATGAAACAAGGCAAAAAAGAAGAAGCCGAAGCAGCTAAGGCTGAAGTTGCCAAAATCAAAGAAAAACAAAAAGAAATTTCCGAAAAGCTTACACAAGTAGAGGCACGCATTAAAGAAATTCTGCTTTCAGTACCTAATATTCCTTGCGCAATGGTACCCGAAGGCAAGACTGCCGCAGATAACGTAGTAGAAAAGACAGGTGGTCCTGACCCGCATCTTCCTGAAGATGCACTTCCACACTGGGAGCTTTGCAAGAAATACAACATCATAGATTTTGATCTCGGTGTTAAAATCACAGGTGCAGGTTTCCCGGTATATATCGGCAAAGGTGCAAGAATGCAAAGAGCGCTTATACAGTTCTTCCTTGACCAAGCAGGTGAAGCAGGCTACCTTGAAGTACAACCGCCTTACGTAGTAAACGAAGCATCAGGCTACGGTACAGGTCAACTTCCGGATAAAGAAGGACAAATGTATTATGCACCGCTTGACGGACTTTACTTGATTCCGACAGCAGAAGTACCGGTAACAAACATCTACCGCGACGTAATCTTAAGCCAAGACCAATTACCTGTCAAGAACTGTGCATACTCAGCATGTTTCCGTCGTGAAGCAGGAAGTTATGGTAAAGACGTACGCGGACTTAACCGTTTGCACCAGTTTGACAAAGTGGAAATAGTACGTATTGAAAAGCCTGAAAATTCATACGCAGCACTTGAAGAAATGAAAGACCATGTACAAGGCTTGCTTGAAAAACTCGGTTTGCCATGGCATATTCTTCGTCTTTGCGGCGGTGATATGAGTTTCACATCAGCAATAACTTTTGACTTCGAAGTTTTCTCAGCAGCACAAAAACGCTGGCTTGAAGTATCTTCAGTATCAAACTTTGAAACGTATCAGGCAAACCGTCTTAAATGTCGTTACCGCGGTGATGACAAAAAGACACACCTCTGCCACACCCTTAACGGCAGCGCACTTGCATTGCCGCGTATTATGGCAGCAATCATTGAGAACTATCAGACTCCGCAAGGCATCGTAGTTCCTGAATGTCTCCGCAAGTACACTCACTTTGATATTATCGATTAATATATAGTTAAATCATTCACACTTCAAGCGGGTTTCATAAAAAGAAAATCCGCTTGTTTTTTATATATAGAGAAATTTGCTTAATTTTGCACATAAATCCAAGAAACAAAAATCCGAATCGTGAAAAAATTAATACAATTTCTCAAGAAGCACCCTATATTAGCAAACATAATATACATATTCATAGCCGGTTGGCTCATAATCCTTGCCGCGCTGTTTTTTCTTGATTTCTGGACACATCATGGTGAAGAAGCCACTGTGCCTAAAGTCACGGGAATGTCCTACAACGAAGCCACATCACTTCTCCGCTCAGCAGGTCTTGTAGTGGAAATATCTGATTCCATCTACGATAACAAGCGTCCTGCCGGCACAGTTGTGGAACAAACTCCCCACCCTTACGTACAAGTAAAGCCGGGACGCACCATTTACCTCACCATAGTGTCATTCACTGCAAAAATGGTGACAGTACCTCATTATCTTAACGTGTCATCACGCCAAGCACAGACGACCTTTGAAGGTCTCGGCATTAAAAACATCAAGATAGTAGAAGTGGAGTCTGAATACAAAGACCTCGTAATAGGCGCAAAATTCAATGGTATTCCGCTCAAAGAAGGCTGCAAAATTCCTGTCACTGCATCTATCACCCTTGAAGTGGGCAAAGGCTACGAAGCACAAGCGGACACTGCAACCATATCCGACGAAGAAAGAGTTGAAGAAATGTTTGATAAAGCAGTTTTTCTCGGTGAATAATTATGGCAGAAGACATTTTGGAAATAGAACAGGAAGAACTGTCTGATGACATACAAGGAGTTGAATCCACAGACGGAGGTGAGCTTTACGAACATTTCCGCTTTGTAGTAGATAAAGGACAGACCTTGCTAAGAGTGGATAAATACCTCGTGGCTCACATGCAAGGCTCATCACGAAACAGAATTCAGCAGGCAGCAGACGCCGGCTGCATTCTCGCTAACGGTAAACCGGTAAAGAGCAATTACCGTGTAAAGCCTTATGACGTGATATCAATAGTGATGGACCGCCCGCGCTACGAATGCGAGATAATACAAGAAGACATTCCGCTGAATATAGTATATGAAGACGATGCAGTGCTCGTAGTGAACAAGCCTGCAGGACTTGTAGTACACCCCGGACACGGAAACTACCATGGGACGCTCGTCAATGCTCTTGCATATTACTTCAGAAATAATCCGAACTACGATGTAAGCGACCCGAGATTGGGACTCGTGCATCGTATTGACAAAGATACTTCCGGACTGCTCGTAGTGGCTAAAACGCCGGAAGCAAAAACACACTTAGGTAAACAGTTTTTCAACAAGACAACTCGTCGCGAATATGTAGCCGTAGTGTGGGGAGTACCGAACCCGGAAAAGGGAAGAATTGAAGGGAATATAGGTCGCTCACTTCGTGACAGACTCCAGATGGACGTATTTCCGCCGGACAGTGAATACGGCAAACATGCAGTGACACACTACGAAGTCATAGAATCATTCGGCTACGTGTCTGCCGTGAAATGCGTATTGGAAACAGGCAGAACGCACCAAATCCGCGTACACATGAAGCACATCGGACACCCACTGTTCAATGATGCAAGATACGGAGGCGACAAAATACTCCGAGGCACAACGTCTGCCAAGTACCAACAATTCGTAAGAAACTGTTTTGAAATATGCCCCAGACAAGCGCTACACGCTCGTACACTCGGATTTGTACACCCTGTCACCGGCAAAGAACTCTTCTTTGAGTCCGAAATACCGGCAGATATGGTAGCGCTTATGGAAAAGTGGCGCAAACTTGATATTCAATAGAATACTAAACATACATAAAATACAAAAGGCATTCTCACGAATGCCTTTTGTAGTGACTCGTACAGGATTCAAACCTGTAACCTTCTGATCCGTAGTCAGATGCTCTATTCAGTTGAGCTAACGAGCCCTATGAACAAAAATGTATGCACAAACAATTTTCCTTTTGTGACTCGTACAGGATTCAAACCTGTAACCTTCTGATCCGTAGTCAGATGCTCTATTCAGTTGAGCTAACGAGCCATCGTCTATGTGCGATTGCGACTGCAAAGTTAAGAATAATTTTTTAAATAGCAATAATTTTCTCAAAAAAAATCATCATCAAAAAAGAAAGAAGCCGAGAACGAAGTGAAAAATCATCAACAACAAAAAAGAATAAAAAAATTCCATTCAATTTTTTACTTTTAGATAAAAGTGCGGTCTTAGAAGTGAATTAAATCAATAACAGAGGCAAAAAAGAGATGTTGAACTTCTTTAGAAAGAAAGATACAGATAAAAAATTCACGGATATTGTCAATAAATATCGTGAGCCGGTGTATTGGTTTATTCGTCGCCGAGTGATAAGTCACGATGACGCAGATGATGTGACACAAGAGGTGTTTATCCGCATCTACAAATCACTTGATACACTGAAAGATGCTTCAGCGGAAAAAGCATGGATATATCGGATAGCCACAAATGAATGTAACCGCTTCCTGACTCGGAAATATCAGTCAACAGAGCTGACGGAAGATATTACAAACAGCCTTATGGAAGGTGAATACATTGACTACGATGAGGAAATGCAGATAAAATTCCAGAAAGCACTGAATACGCTCTCGGAACGACAACGAAACGTATTCGAACTGAGATACTACGAAGAAATGTCTTACGAGCAAATAAGCGAGGTTATGAACTCGGACGTATCAACACTCAAAGCCACGTATTACGTAGCAAAACAAAAAATAACGGATTACATTCTAAATAAGTAATAATATGAATACTACAGTTGACAATTTTGATAACATCGGTCGCAACACTCCTTACAGAGTGCCGCAAGGCTACTTTGACAAGCAAAAGGAAAGACTACTGTCAATAGCAGATACAGGCAATAAGCGCAGGGGGATTACACTCCGCAGGGTATTAGCCATAGCATCTGCGGCTGTAATATTCCTGGGAATGTCACTATTTACATGGCACGTCACCAATTCGCCGGCAGTGAATGTTGACCCTGTAGATGCATATATGTCAAGTCTGAGTGACGATGACCTTGCGCAAGCCATTGACATTGCGGATAACGACATTTTTTTTGAAACCGATTCACTAACCAATTACTAAACAAAGACTGAAAAACGATGAAAAAGACAATTCTAAGCTTATTAATAGCACTCTTGGCAGTATGCACTTCTTTTGCCAAAGAGAACAAAGGACGGGTGAAACCTACGGAAGCAGATTTCAAGACGGAATCCGAAATTATCGCCAAAAAACTCAACCTCGGCGGTGACAGTATAGCCAAATTTCAAGAAATATACGTGGCATACAAAAAAGATATGTTCAAAGCGATGGAAGAGCATAAGCCGTCATACAAAAAGAAAGAATGTACGGAAGAGCAAATTGATGCAATGAACCGCGAACGATTCGCTCACGCACGAAAGATGCTTGATATCCGCGAGACATACTACAAAAAATTCCTCACTACCCTAAAGCCTTCACAAGTGGAAAAGATGTACCGCATCGAAAAGAGACTTATCGATCGCAAAAGACATGAAATTGACTCCAGGAAAGCCAAAAAAGGACATGGCGGAGAAGGGAAAAGCGGCAGAAATCACCAAAAAAGATATGAACAAAAAGATTAAACAGAATACCTTTAGAACATGTTTTTAAGTAATATGCAACACTCTTCATAATTTTGTCCTTGAATGGACAAATAAAACAGGCGGAAAGAAGTCAATTGTGAAATTGGCTTCTTTTATTTTTATAATCCGGCAATTATGTAACCGCATTGGCACTGAAGGAAAGGACAAAAACGCATATTAAAACACGCTATGTAGTTCATTTTAAACAGTTTGCACATTTATAGCAAAACGTGCAAAAGTATAAATATTACAAAAACATTGCAACATTGTAGTTTATTATTCGTACCTTTGCGGTGAATTTTGTGACAAAACGAAAAAATTTTAATATGAAGAATATACTTACCACTCTGATATCAGAGCATGTAAAGCAGAATCCGGACAGAGTGGCTTTTAAATACAAACAGTTTCCGGGTGGAGCGGAATGGACTCCTACTACTTGGAAGCAATTCAGCGAGAACGTCAATAATTTAGCACTTCGACTTGTAGATAACGGGATTGGCGTGCAGGACACAATCGCAATATTCTCAGCAAATCGTCCTGAAATACTATATTCTGATTTTGCAGCATTTTCAATCCGCGCAATTTCAGTATCAATATATGCAACAAGCAGTGCAGATCAAGTAAAATACATCGTTAACGACAGTAAGGCAAAACTGCTGTTCGTTGGAAATGAAACCCAATACAAGATTGCTCGCAGCGTGGCAGATAAAATGCCGGGATTGAAAGCAATTATCGCATTTGATGAAATAGCAGTGGAAGACGGCGACTACACTTTCAGCCAATTCACAAAACTTGCTATCAAAGACGGAATTGCGGAAGAAGTGACAAAACGCACATCAGAAGCAGTGCCGGAAGATATTGCGACACTCATTTACACCTCAGGTACTACCGGAGAACCTAAAGGCGCTATCCTCGCCCACTCAAACTTTGATGCAGCCATTGAAATCCACCAAAAAGTTTTACCCATCAAGGAAGATTGGACGACTATTTCATTCCTTCCGATGAGCCATATATTCGAAAAAGCATGGACTTACTTGTGCCTTTCAATGGGAATGCAAGTGTGGGTAAACAATAATCCTAAAGACATTGCAAAATCACTCCGCGAGACTCGCCCGAACTGCATGTGCTCAGTACCGAGATTTTGGGAAAAGGCTTACGCTACAATTACAGATAAGATGAGTGTAATGCCATGGTACAAAAAGACATTCGTAAAATATGCATTACACATCGGTCACCGCAGAAATATAGAGTACGCAGCGAAAGGACTTAAAGCGCCGTTCCTGCTTGAGAAACAATACCAATTCCTGAACAAAAGGATATTTATGCCGCTAAGGAAAGTGATGGGTATAGAAAACGGTTATTTCTTCCCTACAGCCGGCGCACCGCTAAGTGCTAACATCACAGAATTTTTCCACTCAATAGGTATAAATCTCGTGATTGGCTACGGACTGTCAGAAACAACCGCAACAGTGTCATTCTACCCTACTGAAAACTGGCAACTCGGCACAGTGGGACAACCTCTTCCGATTTACAAAATACGCATCGGCGAAAATAATGAAATCCAAGTGAAGAGCCCGACCGTAATGCAAGGCTACTTTAACAAACCTGAAGAAACAAAGAAAGCATTCACTGAAGATGGCTGGTTCAAAACCGGAGATGCAGGAAAATTAGACCCGGAAACAGGTGCAATAACACTTACCGAGCGACTTAAAGACCTATTCAAGACTTCAAACGGCAAATACATCGCACCGCAAGCACTTGAAACGCTTTTAGGCGAAGACAAGTTCATAGAGCAAGTGGCGATAATCGCAGATAAGCGCAAATATGTAACAGCACTTATCACACCGGCATTTGAAGCACTTACGGAGTACGCTCAGAAGAAGAAAATTCAATATAAAAGCATTGAAGACCTCGTAAAAAACAGTGAAATAATCAAAATGATGCAACAGCGAATAGATGACATTCAGAAAGGCTTTGCATCGTTTGAGCAAATAAAAAAATTCACTATCATTCCACGAGAATTTTCTATGGAACTCGGAGAACTGACAAATACTCTTAAAATCCGCAGAACTATCATAAATTCACATTTTGCCGGTGAAATTGAGGCAATGTACGTATAATATCGCTTTTTTCTTGCTAAAAAGAGTAAAAATAACTAACTTTGGCGGACTAAAAGCGTTTATACATCGTGAAGCGAATACTAATAATATTATCCATTTTCATCACAGCCACCTTAGCCTCGTACGCAGGTGAGTCACGGCCGTGGGAAGATGCTTCACGCCCTAATGAAAGCAGAGAACAGATTCGTGACGGAATTGACGGTGAGGAAATGGAGATTACCGTGAGGGACGGCTGGGTATATGTAACGACTCAAAAACCTGTCACAGTGAAAATCTTTACAATTCTCGGTCAACTCATCACGTCCGAAACGATTCGCCCCGGCACTAAAAGAATTCACATATCCTCACGAGGAATATACATTCTCAGAGCCGGCACTGTTACTCGCAGAATTACGATATAACATTGCAATAACTATTTCAAACAGACAATGCTACACAAACACTTAAAAGGACTCACGGACGAAGAAGTCTTGGAAAGTAGAAAAAAGTATGGCAACAACGTTCTCACGCCCGTACCTAAAGAGTCTCTTTGGAAACAATTTTTACAAAAATTTTCCGACCCTCTTATAATAATACTCCTCGCAGCCGGACTTTTATCAATAGGCATCTCCTTTTACGAATACTTCGGTTTAGGCAAAGGGCTAAACACATTTTTTGAACCGGTAGGCATATTCTTAGCTATACTCCTTGCCACAGGTCTTGCATTCTACTTTGAGATGCGAGCCGAAAAAGAGTTTGAACTGCTCAACAAGGTAAATGATGATGAACTCGTAAAAGTTATCCGAAACAGCCAATACGTACAAATACCTAAAAAAGATATTGTAACCGGTGATATCGTAATTCTTGAGACAGGTGAAGAAGTACCGGCAGACGGCGAACTGCTCTACACCACATCAATGAGCATTGACGAATCAACGCTTACCGGTGAACCGATATGCCACAAGACATCTGACCCTGAATGTTTTGACACTGAAGCAACCTTCCCTTCAAACTTTGCTCTAAGAGGAACAAAAGTTGTGGAAGGACACGGAGTGATGAAAGTGACTGCCGTTGGTGATCACACGGAAAACGGAAAAGTATTCACTGCATCACAGATTGAAGACGACAGTGTTAAAACTCCACTTACCGAGCAACTTGACAAACTCGGCAAGACAATTTCAAATGTAATATACGTCATTGCGGTAATAATCATTGTGTGCAGAATGCACTTATTTTTATCAGCCGACCCGGACATATCCTTGATAGATATCGTTGACTATCTGCTGAACTCATTCATGATAGCGGTAGCATTGATAGTAGTGGCAGTGCCGGAAGGCTTGCCGATGGCTGTAACACTCTCATTGGCATACAGTATGAGACGTATGCTGAAGACAAATAACCTCGTAAGAAAACTTCACGCTTGCGAGACCATGGGTGCTACCACCGTAATATGCACGGATAAGACCGGAACTCTGACTCAGAACAGAATGCAAGTGGCAGACACGCATTTTCTTATTACCCCCGATTCTGACATTATTCCTCTGAGCATAGCCGCCAACTCCACTGCACAATTATCACTAAAAGACGGCATGACGGAAGTGATAGGCAACCCTACAGAAGGAGCATTACTACTTTGGCTTAAAGATAAAGGCATTGACTATAATTCCATCAAGGAAAACATCACTACTGTTCAGGAATTACCGTTCAGCACTGAAAGGAAATACATGGCAACAGTGGTCCGTACCGCTGATAATACTACTGTATTACTCGTCAAAGGCGCACCTGAAATAGTATATGCAATGTGTAACTCAACCGGCATAGATTCCGACAATCTTAAAAAAGAACTTCACGGCTATCAATCGCAGGGCAAACGCACACTCGCATTTGCATATAAGACTGTCAATGACGGCGAAATGCCGATAAATGACTGTGAAGTAACAGACAAAGACTTGACTTTCATAGGAATAGCAGCCATTTCAGACCCCGTACGCAAAGAAGTTCCGGCAGCCATAAAAGAATGTACAGACGCAGGAATTAAAATCAAAATAGTGACAGGTGACACACCTCTCACCGCTAAAGAAATAGGACGCCAAATAGGACTGTGGAAAGATACAGACAATGAACGAAACATCATCACAGGTCCTGACTTCGAAGCACTCAGCGATGAAGAACTCCTTGAACGCGTACTTGACATAAAGATAATAGCAAGAGCGCGCCCTATGGATAAAAAACGTCTTGTAGAAGCATTGCAGCGAAAAGGCGAAGTGGTGGCAGTGACGGGCGATGGAACAAATGACGCACCGGCACTGAAAACAGCTCACATAGGACTGTCAATGGGCGACGGCACAAGCGTTGCAAAAGAAGCGTCAGACATCACAATTTTGGATAACTCCTTCTCATCAATAGGCAGAGCCGTAATGTGGGGACGTTCGCTATTCAAAAACATACAACGATTTATATTATTCCAACTCACGGTAAACGTAGTAGCGTGCCTGACAGTATTCGCAGGAGCATTGATGGGAACGGAATCACCGCTCACCGTCACTCAAATGCTTTGGGTAAACCTGATAATGGACACCTTTGCGGCAATGGCACTTGCATCACTGCCTCCAAGCGAAAGCGTGATGAAAGACAAGCCGCGAAACAGAAAATCGTTTATAATAGACAAGAGTATGCGGATAGACATACTCGGAACCGGAATTATAATGTTCGGAGTGTTACTCTCGCTGCTTTATATCTTTGAGAACTACGATATTACGAGCCTTACGACCCTGTTTGACTTCAAAGAACAGATAAAGGGTGCACCGAGATTGTCACCGTACGAGATGTCATTATTCTTCACAATCTTCGTATTTATGCAGCTGTGGAATATGTTTAACGCTCGCGCTTACAGCCTTAAAGGCAGTGCATTAAACCTCACGGACTGCGGAGAATTCTGCCTGATATCGGCAGCCGTATTTGCAGGGCAAATACTAATCATCACAGTAGGCGGAGCATTTTTCAACGTTGTACCGCTGACAATACAGGATTGGATACTAATAATAGCAGGAACGTCTTCAATTCTCTGGATAGGAGAAATAATCCGTCTATTCAAGAGATAGTTTTTCTTGGCACTTAATGAAAAAAGACGTAACTTTGCAATAACACTAACTACGTAATATTTTTCATGAAACACTATCTCGTTACCGGCGGAGCCGGATTTATCGGTTCTAATTTTGTAAAATACCTCTTAAACAAGTACGGCAATGATGTAAAAATCACTATACTTGACTGCCTTACATACGCCGGAAATCTGCTTACTATAAAAGATGAAATAGAGCGCAAAAACGTCACATTCATTAAGGGCGATATACGCGATGCCGAACTTGTAAACAGACTTATCGCCGAATCCAATCCGGACTATATAGTAAACTTTGCTGCTGAAAGCCACGTGGACAGGAGTATTACCGGTCCGAGAATTTTCGTGGAAACAAACGTGTTAGGCACACAGACTCTGCTTGATGCAGCAAGAAATGCGTGGACTATGCCGGAAGGCGGATTTCAGCCCGGCAAAAAGTATTTGCAAATAAGCACCGATGAGGTTTACGGAGCTCTTGATATTGACTATACTGAAGCCAAGACACTAATACCCTCACCGGAAGCACAATCCGTGATAAGTCACAGAGACAGAATAATAAAATACGGTGATAAATTTTTCACAGAGGACTGTCCCCTATCACCGCGTTCCCCTTACTCCGCATCAAAAGCCTCCGCAGATATGCTTGTACTTGCTTATCATGAGACTTACGGCATGCCGGTAAACATCACCCGATGCTCTAACAACTATGGACCTTACCACTTTCCGGAAAAACTTATTCCACTGCTGATTAATAACATTTTGCATGGGAAAAAACTACCGGTTTACGGAAAAGGCGAAAATGTACGCGACTGGCTTTACGTCACAGACCATGCACGCGCAATAGACTTGGTGCTACGCAATGCACCGATAGGCGAAATATACAATATCGGCGGATTTAACGAACAGAAAAATATTGACATCGTTAAGACTGTGATAGAAATACTCCGAAAATTAATTTCAGAAAATTCGGAATACCTTAAACTATCAACTCTGACTCCGGAAGAAATAGATGAATCACTGATAACGTACGTAACGGATCGTCCGGGACACGACTTAAGATACGCTATTGACCCGTCAAAAATAGCATCTCAACTCGGTTGGGTACCCGAGACACCATTCAAAGACGGTATAGTCAAAACCGTCAAATGGTACCTTGACCACAATGAATGGACTGAAAACGTCACGTCAGGTGCTTACCAGAAGTATTACGAAGAAGCATACGGAAACAGATAGATTTCACAATAGTATTACAATTTTTTCACTTCAATAATATGAAAGGAATTGTTCTCGCCGGCGGCTCCGGCACAAGACTTTATCCCGTGACAATGGGAATATCCAAGCAATTAGTGCCAATCTATGACAAGCCGATGATATACTATCCCATATCCGTGCTTATGCTCGCTGGAATACGTGAAATACTCATCATTTCCACGCCACAGGATTTACCGGGATTTCGTCGTCTTCTCGGCGACGGCAAAAGGTTCGGAGTAACATTTTCTTACGCTGAGCAGCCACGACCTGAAGGACTTGCACAAGCGTTTATCATAGGGAAAGAGTTTATCGGCAACGATGACGTGTGCCTCGTGCTTGGAGATAATACTTTCTACGGACAAGGATTCACTCAGATGCTTGACAGAGCTGTAAGCAATGCTCAGAAAAAAGGAGAAGCTACAATTTTTGCCTATCCCGTAAAAGATCCGCAAAGATTCGGTGTAGTGGAACTTGACTCTGAACATAAAGCAATTTCAATAGAAGAAAAGCCGAAACAGCCGAAATCAAACCTTGCCGTAGTAGGTCTATATTTTTATCCTAACGAAGTGGTCAACGTTGCACCGAAGATAAAGCCGTCTGCTCGCGGAGAACTTGAAATCACCACAGTAAACGAAGTGTTTATGAATAAAGGCGCACTTGACGTAGAATGTTTCGGACGCGGATTCGCATGGCTTGACACGGGAACAGTGGATTCGCTGATGGAAGCATCTTCATTCATAGAAGCGATACAAAAACGACAAGGCTTTTACGTAGCGGCACTTGAAGAAGTGGCATTCAGAAGAAATTTCATAACTGCCGGAGAATTGAAATCCGCTGCCCGAAGCCTAATAAATACAGAGTACGGTCAATACCTTGACGCATTAGCTGACAGACACTTGAATAATGAAATACGATAAACCTACTATAATCCAATTACCGAAGATTTGTGACCCTCGCGGCAATCTTTCATTTATCCAAAACGGCAGCCAGCTACCTTTTGATATAGCTCGTTGCTACTGGATATACGATGTACCGGGAGGTAAACTTCGAGACCCGCATGCCTTCCGACAGCAGGAACAACTCATAGTATCCATGGCAGGGTGCTTTGACGTGGTTGTCACGGCTATTGACGGTTCAAGTCAGAGATTTCGCCTTGACAGGTCGTATTACGGACTTTATATTCCGCCTATGACATGGAGAGGAGTGGATAACTTTTCCACAAACTCCGTAGCGATGGTACTATCCTCCACAACGTATATGCCGGAAGACTATATAGACGATTTTGAAACGTATAAAATGCTTTGTGAAAATGGAAAAGAGTGATGCACACACACTATCATTAATTTCCGACTGCCGAATAGTGGAACTGAGCAGAAACCGCCACGTAAACGGTTCATTGACAGCCGTGGAAAACAACGCAGACTCACTTTTCCATATCAAGCGAGTGTTTTATCTATACGACGTACCCGGCGATTCCGAGCGAGGAGGACATTCCCACTTTGAAGCACAAGAATTGATAATAGCCCTTAGCGGAAGTTTTGACGTGACCCTCAGCGATGGTCACACCACGAAGACTTTTACACTAAATCGCCCTTACAAAGCATTGTACATACCTGCCGGTATTTGGCGCAGCCTGGATAACTTTTCATCAGGCTCGGTGTGCCTCGTACTCACATCAGAACTCTTTGAAGAAAGTGACTACGTGAGAGACTATGACCGTTTCCTAAAACTAACAGCCGTAAAGAAAAGATGAACAATATTCCGTTTCTAAATCTGGGAAAGGTAAATGAACCGTATTTTGAACGGTTTGCAGCAGCCACGGAGCGAATAATCCGTTCCGGGAGATACATCGGAGGCGAAGATTGTACCTCTTTTGAAACAAAACTTGCTGAAACAGTCGGTTGCAAATATTGTATAGGAGTGAGCAACGGCCTCGATGCACTCAAACTGATAATCGAGGGCTACAAGGCGCTTGGCATCTTTCACGCAGGTGATGAAATAATAGCCCCTGCTAACACTTACGTTGCTTCAATCCTCGCAATATCCGAAGCAGGACTCGTGCCTGTACTTGTAGAGCCGGATATTGACACTATGAACATCGACAGCACCCAAATCGAAGCTGCAGTAACCGACCGCACACGAGGAATAATGACTGTACACCTATACGGCAGGGTAGCATACGACACTTCAATGGCAGAAATTGCCACGAAATACGGCTTAAAAATAATTGAAGATAATGCACAAGCCATAGGTGCTGTGTCAGAAATCCAAGGTACGAACTCGGACAAAGCCGGGGGACTCGGTGATGCGGCAGCTTTCAGTTTTTACCCAACAAAAAATATCGGAGCGCTCGGCGATGCCGGTGCCGTCACCACTTCCGATAAAGACCTTGCCGATGCAGTGAGAGCGATAGCAAACTATGGTTCGGACAGACGTTACCATAACATTTATATCGGCTATAACTGCCGCCTTGACCCTATACAAGCAGCAATCCTCAGCATTAAACTTGACGATTTGGGACAAATATCAGAACATAGACAAGCTATTGCTACTGTTTACGATAAAAAAATTCTTAATCCAAAAGTCAAAAAGCCGGAAATACCCGCATTTGCCAAAAGTCACGTATGGCATCAGTACGTGATTCGCACTGAAAAGCGCGACGAACTCCGCCAATTCCTGACAGAAAACGGTATTGGCAGCGATATAAACTACCCTACTCCTCCACATCTACAACCTTGCTACATTAACACTCTCGGCAAGAAGCAATTCCCAATAGCGGAACAAATCTCTAAAACGTGTCTGTCACTCCCAATTTCAAATGTTATTGACGCAGATACGGCAACAATAATAGCTGAAGTCCTAAATAATTATTAAAATTGTTGTCCGATTAAAGAACTTCATAAAAGGGCTAAAAAGGCTAAAAAGTCTGCAAAGGTACGGCAGCAAGGCTTTACAAACAAATTAAGCGGAGAAAGAAGCCTCTATCGGCAATTTTATGGAAAAGTGTAGTTTTGGAAGGCTATTATTATGGAAAGTGTAAATACATTTAATAAGTCTTTGATAACAAAGAATTTACGCTTACACAAAAAAGGAAGATTTATCATCTGTGTGATACACCTTCCAGTAAAAATAGTTTCAATAAATTTCAATTAAAAATGAGTTTATTTGTCATAAACTCTGGCGCAGGTATTGAAATACCATTCAACCGCCTTTTCAAGTAATTTTATCATAGGATTACGTATTAAATTACACATCAGCAAAGTCATCTCATTGACTTGCCTCATATCTCAAGCACTCTTGCTTGATTTAATAGATGTTTCCGAGATTTGTTGCCACAAAGGTATAAACAAATTTCAAGATATGCTATAAAAGTATGTTATTTAACATATTTATCACCTAAAAAGTTCATTTTTACTCAAAAATTCGCAAAAAAAATCAAAATGACGCAAATAAATAGTAACTTTGCGTAAGGTGAAGGAGAGTAGCCTGATACAAAGCAAAATAATTCACAATAACATATAAATAACAATCCAATGAAGCATAAATTCTTAAAAATGGCGGCAATCTCTTGTATGGGAATAGTAGCCCTAACTTCATGCGGAGGTAAAGAAGAAGCGGCAAATCCGTTTTTGACTGCTTACAACACTCCTTACGAAATACCTCCATTCGAACAAATCAAGCCCGAGCATTACCTTCCGGCTCTCAAGGCAGGCATTGAACAGCAAAATGCTCAGATTGACTCTATCGTGAACAATCCGGAGACACCGACCTTTGAAAACACAGTACTCGCTTACGAAGAATCAGGCGAAATACTCACCAAAGTGGAAATGGTGTTCTTTGCTCTCACTGAGTCAGATTCATCAGACGAACTCGTAAAAGTGGCTGAAGAATTCGAACCGCTCGTATCTCAGCACAATGACGAGATTTCAATGAATGCAAAACTTTTCGAACGCTTTAAATACCTCTACGACAGAGTAGATTCTCTCGGACTTGACACTGCTCAAAAACGTGCCGTAAAAAGTTATTACAAAAACTTCACCCGCAACGGTGCGCTCCTTAGCGATGCAGATAAAGAAAAACTCAAAAAGCTGAATACGGAACTTACCACTCTTTACCAGCAATTCAACAAAAATCTTCTTAACGCTACAAACGAGTTCCAACTCGTAGTGGATAAAAAAGAAGACCTTGCAGGACTTCCGCAGTCAAACATCGACGTTGCTGCAGAAGATGCAGAAAAAGCAGGTCTTAAAGGCAAATGGCTGTTCACACTTCACGCACCGAGCCGTCTGCCGCTCCTTCAATATGCCGAGAACCGCGATTTACGCCAAAAGATGTACGAAGGCTACACAAGCCTCGCTTCATCAGGTCAATACGACAATGCTCCCGTAATCAACAAAATCCTCAAAGTGCGTGCTGAAAAGGCAAAACTTCTCGGATTCGAAAACTTCGGTTCTTATATGACTGACAATGTAATGGCAGGAAGCATCGAAAATGCTGAAAACCTCCTTATGAAAATATGGAAACCGGCTATTGCAAAAGTTAAGGAAGAAGTAGCAGAAATGCAAGCTATCGTAGATGCTGAAGGCGGCAACTTCAAGATTGCACCTTGGGACTACTACTATTATGCTGAAAAGGTTCGCCAAAAGAAATACAATTTGGAAGAAAGCAAAGTGCGTGAATACTTCCCACTCGACTCTGTTCGCAAAGGTATCTTCACTATGGCACAAAAACTTTACGGTATCACTTTCACTGAAATGCCTGATGCACCGAAATACAATCCTGAGGTTGTTGTTTACGATGTAAAAGATGCGCAAGGTAATCACTTGGCTGTGTTTATGACAGACTATTTCCCGCGTGCTTCAAAACGCCAGGGTGCATGGATGAGCGAATTTAAAGGCTCTTACACGGATCGCGACGGAAAATCTTCTCGTCCTATTATATACAACGTAGGTAACTTCTCAAAACCTGTAGGCGACACTCCATCACTCTTGACACTTGACGAAGTGGAAACAACATTCCACGAATTCGGTCACGCACTTCACGGAATGCTCAGCAAAGTGGCACTTCGCAGCCAAGCCGGCACAAACGTTGACCGTGACTTCGTAGAACTTCCTTCACAAATCCACGAACATTGGGCACTCGTACCGGAATTGCTCAAAGTGTATGCTCACCACTATAAAACAGGTGAAGTAATTCCTGACGAAATGGTGGAAAAACTTACAGCCGCAGCAAATCACAATCAAGGTTTTGCAACAACAGAACTTGTAGGCGCAGCACTACTTGACCTCCAATACGGCAAACTTAACCCTACTGAAGATATTGACATTGCAGCGTTTGAAAAGAAAGTGGCACAAGACCTCAATATGCCTGCTGAAATCCAATTCCGCTACCGCAGTCCATACTTCAAGCACATCTTCGGCAGTGACGGTTACGCATCAGGCTACTACACATACTTATGGGCAGAAGTACTTGACTGTGACTGTTTTGAATTATTCCAGGAAAAGGGTGTCTTTGACCCTGAAACAGCTAAGTCATTCAAAGAAAATATTCTTGAAAAAGGTGACAGCGAAGACCCGATGACCCTCTTTGTACGTTTCCGCGGACACCAACCTGACGCAGACGCTCTTCTCCGTAATCGTGGCTTGATTAAATAATCATTTTACAAGATATCAAACTAAAAGCCGCATCGCAAAATCCGATGCGGCTTTTTCATTTATAATTGTCTGAATATTTCAGAATTAAGGACAATGCCAATATGGTCACAGTAGGAATTGCATACGATATGAATTGGGGAAAATCTTATAAGACAGGAAAAAGAGGATTAATAATTCAGACAACGTAGATGGTATAGTAAAATAAAAGAAGCGCTGATAAAAAATACTGAATCAAAAAGTGTGTGTAGATTCTTCTGTCTATGGGCAAATTCGACACGGCTCTTTCATTTAAGAATATACAGTAGAGTTAGTAAGAAGACAACTTTTTCAGGGGAACTCTGAAACATTCGATTGTAAGCAACTCAGGGTAAGCACTTTGTAAGCCACTCTGAGATAGCCATATATATTGTGGGCGCACCTCTGAAACAGTGCGTTCTGTAAAAGAATCAGGATTTTTTCATTAAATATTTATTACAGACCGTGCATCTCCGAAGCACGATTATATCGGAAGTTTGCCTATCACCGGGTGGCGCACTAAATGCTTACGCATTAAGTGCTTACCGGGTGTTTCTTACAGCCGAGCCTCGCCGAGGCTCCCTGATGATACAGTCTTTACCTGCTTTCATTTATAAAAAATTATATCAATATCTTCTACTTTAAATGAAAGAGCTGCGCAAATTCAATAATAAAAAAATAAAAGCAAGTAAATATCACGCAAAAATAAGTAACTTTGCAAGTGAAAAGGAAAAAGATTCATTATAGACAGATTAATGATTGAAAGAATAGTAATCATAGACAACGTTGACCCGGTGACATTTTACGGTGTCAATAATTGTAATATGCTTCTTCTGAGAAATTTATATCCCAAGTTGAGGATTGCTGCTCGCGGCTCTATCATCAAGGTGATAGGCGATGAGGAGGAGACTTCGGAATTTGAAGCAAAAGTAAAAGAACTTGAACAATACTGCGTTAAATACAATAAACTGACTGAAGAGGTTATTCTCGACGTTGTTAAGGGTAGCGGCGCAAAGGAGATGAAAAAGGACGATGTGATAATTTACGGCGTCAATGGTAAGCCTATCTCCGGACGTACCCAAAATCAACAGTTACTCGTAGAAACTTTTCAAAACAATGATTTGACCTTTGCTCTCGGTCCTGCAGGAACGGGTAAAACTTATATTGCTATTGCACTGGCTGTGAGAGCATTGAAAAATCGTGAAGTACGTAAAATAATTCTTTCAAGACCGGCTGTGGAGGCAGGTGAAAAGCTCGGGTTCCTTCCCGGTGATATGAAAGACAAGATAGACCCGTATCTTCAACCGCTGTATGATGCTCTTGAAGATATGATACCTCAAGTAAAACTGAAGGAGTATATGGAGACGAAAGTTATCCAGATAGCCCCTTTGGCTTTTATGCGCGGTAGAACCCTTAACGATGCAGTCATAGTGCTTGACGAGGCTCAAAACACAACTATCCACCAGATAAAAATGTTTCTGACACGTATGGGTATGAATGCCAAGATGATAATTACCGGTGACGTGACTCAGATTGACTTACCTCGCACCACTGCTTCAGGACTTATGCATGCGCTTAAAGTGCTGAGAAACGTGAAAGGCATCGGAAAAGTTGAATTCGGCAAGAAGGACATCGTGAGACACCCTCTCGTACAGCGAATAGTAGAAGCGTACGAGAAATATCATGATGAGCCCGATGACTTCCGTGACGAAATATCTGCACATAAACAAGATAACAAATAACAAAATCAAGTATTACCAAATTAAGTTTTTCACTATGTCTCAAACTGTTACAAACACTGACTTCAATTTTCAAGGACAAACAAGCGTGTATCACGGCAAGGTTCGTGACGTTTACACCATCAATGACGACATCATGGTGATGATTGCCACTGACCGCATTTCCGCCTTTGACGTTATTCTGCCTAAGGGAATACCTTTCAAGGGACAAGTACTGAACCAAATAGCCGGCTACTTCCTTGATGCTACGGCAGACATCGTCCCTAACTGGAAAATAGAGTCACCGGACCCAATGGTAACAGTTGGCTATAAATGTGAAGGGTTCAGAGTGGAAATGATAATCCGCGGCTACCTCACGGGAAGTGCCTGGAGAGAATACAAAGCCGGAGCGAGAGAACTCTGCGGAGTGAAACTGCCTGAAGGAATGAAAGAAAATGAGAAATTTCCTCAGCCTGTCATCACCCCTACCACTAAAGCCGATGCAGGACATGATGAAAATATTTCCCGAGAGGAAATTATAGCGCGCGGCATCGTCTCAAAAGAAGATTATGAGACAATGGAGGCTTATACTCGCGCTCTATACGAACGCGGCTCTAAAATGGCTGCTGAAAAAGGGCTTATCCTTGTGGATACCAAATACGAGTTCGGCAAACGTGACGGAAAAGTAATCCTGATTGACGAAATCCACACTCCGGACTCCTCAAGATATTTTTACGCCGACGGTTACCAAGAACGATTTGAAAAAGGCGAGCCGCAGCGACAGTTATCAAAGGAATTTGTACGCCAATGGCTTATAGAAAACGGCTTTATGGGTCAAGAAGGACAGACCGTGCCGGAAATGACCGAAGAATTCTGCAAATCCGTATCAGAAAGATATATCGAACTTTACGAGCATATAACCGGAAAAAAATTCGTTTATTCCGACGATAACGTCAACGTAGCCGAAAGGATAAAGGAAAACATTGAAAAATGTTTAGTCCGACTCAAGAAGTAATTAATCACTAACCATAAAAAATTTACCGACTTTGAACGACTGCGAAACTATAAATCCATACGACGGTGACACTCGCCCCAAAACAGAACAAGTCAGAGATATGTTTGACTCAATAGCCCCGGCATACGATTTTATGAACAGGGCTATGACTTTCGGCATAGACAAACTGTGGCGTGCAAAAGCGGTGAAGATGATTAAGAATTTCAAGACTGAAAAAATTCTTGATATTGCTACCGGCACCGGTGACCTTGCTATCTTGCTGACAAAAAAACTGTCACCAAAAAAGTTAATCGGCATTGACTTGTCAGAGCAAATGCTTGAAATCGGCAGAAAAAAAGTGGCACAGGCAGGACTTGACAATATTATTACCCTTGAGCAAGCAGACTGCATGAATCTGCCATTTGAGAATAATACATTTGACTGTATCACAGTGGCATACGGAGTAAGAAACTTTGAGCATCTGGAGCAAGGTTATCGCGAGATGAACAGAGTGATAAAGCCGGGCGGAGTGCTATGCGTGATAGAACTGTCAACCCCAACCTCACCGCTTGTATTACCATTTTACAAAGCATATACTAAATGGATAATCCCGGCCGTAGGCAAAATGATATCCAAAGACGTCAGAGCATACTCGTATTTACCTGAAAGCATTGCAGCAGTGCCACAAGGAGAAAATATGTTGCAATTGATGAAAAACGCAGGTTTCAATAATTGCAAATACACTGCACTCACGTTCGGCACCTGTACTATATACTTAGCCGTAAAATAATAATAGAAGCACATCATCACAATAAAGTAATATATGAAAGAATTTTTTACAATACTGCGACGCTTTGTTCCACCATATAAAAAGTACTTGATACTTAGCATTATATTCAACATTTTATCAGCAATCCTGACATTGTTCTCCTTTGCAGTGATAATACCGATACTTGAGATGCTCTTTAAGGTGAAAGAAGCAACTTACGAGTTTATGCCGTTAGGTTCGGCATCACTTAAAGATGTGGTATTCAACAACTTCTATTACTATACCCAGGAGGCACTGAATATGTGGGGACAGTCCACTACCCTTGCCTTGCTCGCAGCATTGCTGATAGTGATGACAGGCTTCAAGACCGGTGCAACATACCTCGCATCATACTTCGTAATCCCCATGCGTTCCGGAATCGTGAGAGATATACGAAACTACGTTTATGACAAAATAGTGACACTGCCTATATCTTTCTTCACCTCAGAGCGTAAAGGTGACGTTATGGCACGAATGAGCGGCGACGTGGCGGAAATTGAAAATTCCATTATGGCATCACTTGACATGATGTTCAAAAACCCTATTATGATAATAGTCTGCCTTACCACTATGATAGTGATTTCGTGGCAGTTGACAGTATTTGTGCTTATCCTCCTTCCTATAGCCGGCGGAATAATGGGAAAAGTGGGAAAAAAATTAAAGCGCAAATCCCTCAAGGGACAAAATCAATGGGGCGTACTGATGTCAATAATCGAAGAATGTCTCGGAGGACTGCGAATAATCAAGGCATTTAATGCAGAAGAGAAGGTAAAACGCCGTTTTCATGAGGAAAATGATGAGTTTTACGACATTTCAAACTCTATAAACCGTCGTCAACAACTCGCCCACCCGATGAGCGAATTTTTAGGAACGATAGCCATCTCGATAGTGCTATGGTTCGGCGGTTCACTTATCCTTGGAGGATACTCCACGATGAATGCAGCATCATTTATTTACTATATGGTGATATTTTACAGCATCATCAATCCGGCGAAAGACTTGTCAAAAGCAGTATATTCAATCCAGAAAGGTCTTGCATCAATGGAGCGTATCGACAAGATTTTAAATGCCGATAACCCGATTAAAGACCCTGAGAAACCTGTAACAATAGAAAAACTTCACG
Organism: Bacteroidales bacterium; assembly: GCA_022768005.1. Classification (GTDB taxonomy): domain Bacteria; phylum Bacteroidota; class Bacteroidia; order Bacteroidales; family Muribaculaceae; genus CAJUPY01. Next base: position 37,811 of record JALEMF010000065.1, read on the forward strand.
GTGATATTTGCTACAACGGGATTTCTTTCAGTTACGGTGACCATGAAGTACTTCACGACATCAACCTTGACATTCCGGCAGGCGCAACAGTAGCATTAGTGGGACAGTCAGGTTCCGGGAAATCAACTCTTGCGGACTTGATACCACGCTTTTACGATGTAAACAAAGGAAGTATTACCATTGACGGTGTAGATATCCGCCAACTGAAGGTACACGACCTCCGCAGCTATATGGGTAATGTAAACCAAGAGGCTATACTCTTCAATGATACATTCTACAACAACATCACATTCGGAGTCAAAGACGCCACTATGGAGCAAGTAATAGAGGCTGCAAAAATAGCGAATGCTCATGAATTCATAATGGAAAGTGAAAACGGATATGACACCAATATCGGTGACCGCGGTTGCAGATTGTCCGGCGGTCAAAGACAGCGCATCTCAATAGCACGCGCAATCTTGAAAAATCCTCCAATTCTGATTCTTGACGAAGCCACTTCCGCTCTTGACTCAGAGAGCGAAAAACTTGTGCAAGAAGCACTTGACCGTCTTATGAAAGACCGCACCACCCTCGTTATCGCCCACCGTCTTTCAACAATCAAGAACGCTTCAATGATATGCGTACTTCACGAAGGCAGAATAGTGGAGTGCGGCACTCATGATGAGCTACTCGCTATGAACGGCTATTACCGCAGACTTGTGGATATGCAGAAATTCTAAAAAGATTTATAAAATATAAAGGGTCAAAGAGGGCTGAAAAGGCTAAAACGAAGAAATAGCCCTTTGAGTTTTCAACAAACTATTTACACCATTCTTTGACAAAATTGTTTTTCAGGCAGAATATTCAATGACTATTTCTACATTGTAATATACCTCTTGTCATTTCTTCTTTGATACCACCATTTTCGAGAAAATCTTTTTTGATGCTCTCAAAGTAGCGTTTAATGAGATAATCGGTTTGTCGAATAAGAATAATGGCAATATTTGCAATGGTCTCATCAGTTCGAATTTTAATTGCGTCTTGATAATATTCAGTACCATTATGAACACAAAAAATCCTGCAAAACATTTGTTTTACAGGATTTCTGTGCTCGAAGCGGGACTCGAACCCGCACAGCCGCAATGGCCAAGGGATTTTAAGTCCCTCGTGTCTACCATTCCACCATTCGAGCATCTCATTGCCCTAAAACCGGGAATTCGACCGCAAAGGTAATCATAATTTTCAGAAGTACAATAACATTTACTGATTTTTTGTATCATTTTAACTACGAATAGCCGAATAAAGTTGGAAATAATGAGTAATTTTGTAAAAATTTTGACTCACTATGGCGGAAAAGAAATACAACTTTGATTCTGAAATAAATCGCAGAGGAACCGGAGCATTGAAATACGATGCACTTGAAGAACGATACGGCTATAAAGACTTATTTCCTCTATGGGTCGCTGATATGGATTTTGCCGTATGCCCTGAAATCACGGAAAGCCTTATAAAACGGCTTCAACACCCGATTTACGGCTATGCGCAAACACCGCAAAGTTATTGGAATTCTATAATAAATTGGGTGCAACGACATTTTAACTTGAAGGTAAGCCGTGAGGAATTAACATATATCCCGGGCATAGTGAAAGGCATTGCATACGCTGTAAATTACTTTACCTCAAAGGGTGACAAAATACTCATTCAGCAGCCCGTCTACCACCCGTTCCGCTTTGTGATAGAAGGTAACGGCAGAACTCTTGTAAACAGTCCGCTAAAACGCACGGATACCGGCTATGACCCGGATTTGAAAAGACTTGAAGAAACGGTTAAGGCTGAAAAGCCCAAGATGATGATTATCTGCAATCCTCATAATCCCGGAGGCATACGATGGAGCAAGGAGCAACTTGCTGAAATTGCGCGCATTGCAAATGAAAACGGAATGATAGTACTTTCAGATGAAATTCACGCAGACATCATTCTTGATGGTACTGTCCATAACACGTATTTCAGTGCAGGGAAAAATGCAGAAGAGACGGGTATCGTTTTCGGTGCACCATCAAAGACATTTAACATCGCCGGACTGGTAAGTTCCTGGGCTATAATCAAAAACGAAAGGCTCCGCAAAGACTTCTACGCATGGCTTGATGCAAATGAGTTCAACGACCCTACCTTCATCTCCACAATAGCCACCGAAGAAGCGTACAACAACGGTGAAGAGTGGCTCAAAGAAATGATAGAGTACATCAACGGCAATATTGAAGCAGTTGACAACTATCTTACTGAATATATCCCAAAAATTAAAGTCGTAAAGCCTCAAGCATCATTTCTCGTATGGCTTGACTGCCGTGAACTCGACTTGACACAAAAGGAATTGGTATCGCTATTCACTGAAAAAGCCTGTCTTGCACTAAACGATGGTGAAATGTTCGGCAAAGAAGGAGTCGGATATATGAGAATGAACATTGGTACTACTCGCGCCAAACTTATAAAGTCACTTGAAAAACTAAGAAACGCCGTAAACAGTCTATGACCGTATATAAGTTGACATCCGGCAGGAAATTCACAACGCCACGCATCACGCTACCGCTTTCCAAGAGCATCAGCAACAGACTGATGCTGATAAATGCTCTGACAGAAGGTGCTATAGAGCCGACATACGCAGAGTGTGATGACACTAACGCTATGGCAGCGGCACTAAAAAGTGATAGTGATAATATCAACATCGGTGCTGCAGGGACTGCAATGCGTTTTCTTACCGCATACTTTGCAACGCGTGAAGGGCGCACAGTGATTCTTGACGGAAGCGAACGAATGAGGCAGCGACCTATCAGTCCTCTCGTAACTGCACTTCGCTCAATCGGTGCAGAAATAGAATACACTGCGAATGAAGGCTTTCCACCGTTAAAAATCACTGGACACAAGCTGCGAGGCGGCAATGTGGAGATAGATGCGAGCATCAGTTCACAGTTTATATCTGCATTGATGATGATAGCACCTGCGATGCAAGAGCCGTTGAAAATCCGCTTGTCAGGAGAATTAGTTTCGAGGCCGTACGTAGATATGACAGCGGAGTTAATGAAGAAATTCGGAGTAAATACCACAATTACAGATGATTCCATATATATCCCCAACGCTCCGTACCGCCGGACGGAAATCATAGTTGAAGGCGACTGGTCCGCAGCATCTTACTGGTACGAGATAGTATCACTCACAGGGAAATACGTAGAAATAACAAATCTGAGTGAAGACAGTATTCAAGGCGATAGTGATATAAATGAACTGTTTGACATAGTGGGAGTTGTATCCTTCAATGATGGGAACGGACTGTTCACGATAATGAAAAGTGCGGTAAACACTTGCCATTCATTGGAAATAGATATGGACGATATGCCTGACGCAGCGCAAACACTTGCCGTGACACTCTGCCTGAACGATGTTCGGTTCAGAATGACAGGTCTGGGCACGCTTCCGCGAAAGGAGACAAACAGGCTTGCAGCACTTCAACAGGAACTTAAAAAGATTGGATTTGTTATAGAGATAGAAAACAACGACACTATAGAATGGAACGGTGATACGATAGAACCGACATTCGAACCGATAGAGACGTACAAAGACCACAGAATGGCGATGGCATTTGCCCCTGCCGTACTGAAATTCAAAGAACTGAAAATGGTGGATATAGACGTTGTCAGCAAGTCGTACCCTACATTCTGGAAAGACTTGGAAAAGATAGGCATAAAAGCCGAAAAAATATAAGGAATATGCAAGTTGTATTAATAATATTATGCGCATTGGCGGCAGTGGGACTTCCGCTATATCTCTTACACAAGCGTGAAGAGAGAAAAGCCGGAGGCGAGTTGCCAATCACCCCTCCGGAGCAACAATGCTGCGGACTGCACTTGACGTGCGAGAAAGATTCACTATTAGCATCAGTAAGCGAAAAAATAGAGTACTACGATGATGAAGAGCTTGATGCATACAAAGGGCGCGGCGAAGAAGAATATACTGAAAACGAAATAGAACAATTCCGCGATGTGCTGCTGACAATGCAAGCCGAAGATATAGCCGGGTGGGCAAGGTCGCTGCAACTTCGAGGAATAGAATTACCGGCAATAGTGCGAGAAGAACTGCTGATGATAGTGGCGGAAGCACGTGCAAGCAGAGCAATAAAAGAGTGAGATAACGATGGACATATTTTCATATCAATTTTTCATAAATGCGCTGACAGGCATCTGCATAATAAGCGTAGCCTCTGCAATAATAGGGACTTACATAGTCACTCGCCGACTCGTGTCCATATCCGGCGGAGTGACGCACGCATGTTTCGGCGGACTTGGCTTAGGTTATTACCTGGGAGTAAGCCCGATACTGATGTCCGCAGTGTTTGCAGTAAGTTCTTCACTGCTCGTGGAAGCAATGTCAAGGCGGTGGAGAGTGCGAGAAGATTCCGCCATAGCCGTGATATGGGCAATAGGAATGGCGATAGGCGTGATATTCGTGTTTATGACACCGGGGTACGTACCGGAACTGAATAGTTTTCTATTCGGCAACATATTGACTATCAAGAGTTCAGACCTCGTAATTTTCAGTATTTATACCATAGTGCTGATAGCCTTTTTTGCAGCCTTTTTCAAGCAAATAATAGCCGTAGCCTTTGACCGCGATTTTGCGACGATAAGCAAACTTCCTGTAACCGCTATATCACTGACAATGACCGTGTTAATAGCACTATGTATAGTACTGACAATAAAACTTGTAGGTATAATGCTACTGATGTCAATGCTGTCATTGCCTCAGATGATAGCTGAGACGTACTGCACACGGTTCAAAAGTATGATGACAGCATCTGTGATTATCTCCATATTCGGTTCAGTGACAGGACTTTTGCTATCGGTAATAGTTGACGTACCGTGTTCTGCACTGATAGTAACGGTATTTGCAGCGATGTACGTAATCTCAAAAATTGCATCAATATGGGTAAAACGATAAAATGGACTATACTATGCGTGTTGTCGCTCATAATAAGCGTATGCGGGTTTGTGCTGTATCTGCACTACAATTCGCATAAAGCAGAGTCCGTAAAACTGCCCGTAGGCTTATACACAGTTTACGGAATAGATATTTCCGCTCATAACGACACTATTGATTTTGAAAAAGCCAAACACGACATAGATTTCGTGTTCATAAAAGCCACAGAAGGAGCAACCTGGAAAGACCGAATGTTTGACTACAACTATTATGCCGCCAAGAAATCCGGGCTGAAAGTAGGGGCATATCACTTTTTCAAATTCGACCGCTCCGGTGAAGCACAAGGAGTGAACGTAACGGAAGCGCTTGTAGGCAAAGACCTTGATTTCCCTGTGATTATAGATATAGAAGACCATGGAAATCCCGATATAAAACCTGAAATAGTACGTCAGCGATTGGACAAAATGGTGGAAGTCCTTCAGCACCATAACGTTGACGTAATGTTTTATTCGAACAAGAAAGGATACTATAAATACATAGCTCCACACTACGCCAACTATCCCCTATGGATATGCTCATTTACCAATCCGCCGATAAGCGAAAAATGGACATTCTGGCAGTACAGCCATAAAGGTACAATATCCGGCAGCAAAAGCGAATTGGACTTGAACGTATTTCATAGTGATGCCGAAGACTTTGAGTCGTACATAGAAGCCTTCAAGGCCTCAAACAGAAGATAACATACAGAAATAAAAACACAAAAAATAAAAAACTTTTTTAGAGCATAAACAACATTTTTAACACAAGAAAAAAAACCATTTGCCAAAACCACTATTTTGTTGTCTAAAAAGTCCAAAATAAAGGAATTAGACAGCCAATAATGGTGTAAAATTAGTAACTTTGCATTTGGTGAAAAAGGACAATTAATAAACTAAACATCATAAAATTGAAAAAGCAAATTAAGACAATGAAAAAAAACGTATTGCAAACAGCCGCAGTTATTGTCGCAGCATCTGCTCTCATCAGTTTTTCTTCATGTTCAAGTGAAGGACAACAGATGCAACAAGGAGCACCGGAAATCGCAACAATCACAACCGCATACGGCTCTGCCGACTTAGTAAGAACTTATCCGGCAACAATCAAAGGTAAGACAGACGTTGATGTACGTCCGCTCGTATCCGGTTTCATTACTAAAGTACACGTAGATGAAGGACAAGTGGTAAGCAAAGGACAGGTACTTTTCACACTTGACCAAGTACAGTACCAAGCAGCCGTGGATCAAGCAAAGGCAGCCGTTGTCGTAGCAAAGACAGCTGTAGAAACAGCACAACTCACAGCAAACACCAAGATGGAACTTTACAAAAAGAACATCATCAGTGAATACGAAAATCAACTTGCACAAAACAGTCTTGCACAAGCAAAAGCACAACTCGCACAAGCACAAGCAAGCCTCGTCAATGCAAACAAGAACCTTTCTTACACAGTGGTAACAGCACCAAGCAGCGGTGTTGTAGGTAAGATACCAAACCGTGAAGGTTCACTTGCATCACCTTCAATGAATCCTGCACTTACAACAGTGAGTGACAACGGTGATGTATATGCATACTTCTCACTTACTGAAAAAGACATTCTTGAGATGACCGAAGGCGGCAAATCACTTGCCAATGCCATCAAAGCAATACCTGATGTACAACTCAAACTGTCAGACGGCTCAATTTACCCGGAAAGCGGTAAAGTAGCAACAATCTCAGGTATTATTGACAGCACAACAGGTTCAGCAAGCGTACGCGCACTCTTCAAGAACAAGAGCGGACTCCTCCGCAGCGGTTCAACAGGTCAAATCGTAGTACCTGTACACATGGACAGCGTAATCGTTATTCCTCAAAAGGCAACATACGAACTTCAAGACAAGCGCTTCGTTTATGTAGTAGGTGACTCATGCAAAGTGTCAGCAGCACCTATCACAGTTTACCCGATCAGTGACGGTCAGACATTCGTAGTAACCTCAGGACTTACAGCCGGACAAAAGGTTGTAGTGGAAGGTGTGGGAACAAGTGTTAAGGAAGGCACTGTAATCACACCGGTAGATGCCGCAGCAAAAGCTGCACAGCAGCAACAAGCACAACAGAAGTAATAAGAAAAGTTTGCAAGCCGACAATAAATCGCGGTAAGCGAAAAAAATGAATAAATTAAATCAATAACAAACAGCAATAAAAGATGAAGTTAGATACTTTTATTAACCGCCCGGTGCTATCCACGGTTATCTCTATATTCATTGTCCTGCTCGGTATTATCGGATTGGTGTCACTGCCAATCACACAATATCCGGACATTGCACCTCCAACAATCTCCGTGTCCACCACGTACACAGGTGCAAATGCACAGTCTGTGCTAAACTCCGTAATTATTCCGCTTGAGGAATCAATCAACGGTGCTGAAGGTATGACCTACATGGAATCAACAGCAACAAACACAGGTTCCGCAGACATCAACATCACATTCCGCCAGGGATTTGACCCTGATATGGCAGCCGTTGACGTACAGAACCGTGTAGCAAAAGCACAGAACCTTCTTCCTGCCGAAGTAACCAAAGTGGGCGTGTTGACACAAAAGCGTCAGACATCAATGCTCGTCGGTGTGGCACTATACTGCGACAACGGCAACTACGATGCAGAGTTTATCGACAACTATATGAAGATTAACATCATACCACAACTTCAACGTGTAAACGGTGTGGGTGACGTTATGAGTTTCGGTGCAGACTATTCAATGCGTATATGGCTCAAACCTGAGGTAATGGCGCAGTATCACTTGATGCCGTCAGACATTTCAGCGGTACTTGCAGAGCAAAACGTAGAAGCCGCTCCGGGTGCATTCGGTGAACAAGGAAATCAATCATTCCAATACACAATCAAGTACAAAGGACGTCTTAAGACTGTAGAAGAATTCGAGAACATCGTGGTAAGCGCATCAAGCACAGGCGAAATTCTTCGTCTTAAAGATGTGGCAGACGTAGAGCTCGGAAAAGTACAGTACGGCTTCGGCAACTCACTGAACGGCAATCCTTCAACAATGGCGATTGTGTTCCAGACTGCAGGTTCAAACGCAACACAGATTATCGAAGACTGTCTTGGTGTGGTAGAACAAATCAAGGGCGAACTTCCGGAAGGACTTAAGGTGGCAGTTCCTATGAACAACAACGACTTCCTTTATGCATCAATCAATGAAGTAATCAAGACCCTTATCGAGGCATTTATCCTCGTGTTCTTCGTAGTTTACGTATTCCTTCAGGACTTCCGTTCAACAATTATCCCTGCAATCGCAATTCCTGTAGCCTTGATTGGTACATTCTTCCTGATGAACGCCATCGGCTTCTCAGTGAACCTTATCACCCTTTCAGCACTCGTACTTGCTATTGCTATTGTGGTCGATGACGCGATAGTCGTCGTCGAGGCAGTCCATGCGAAACTTGATGTGGGCTATAAGAGCGCACGCAAGGCATCAATCGATGCAATGGGTGAAATCGCAGGCGCACTTGTATCTATTACACTCGTAATGATGCTCGTGTTCATTCCGGTGTCATTTATGTCCGGAACATCAGGTGTCTTCTACCGTCAGTTTGGTCTTACCATGGCGATAGCGATTGCATTCTCGGCAGTAAACGCATTGACATTGTCACCGGCACTATGTGCAGTGTTCCTTAAAGCACATGATGATGATGAATCAACACTGAAAGAACGTCTTGGCAAAGCATACAGCACAGCAGGCAAAACAATGAAAAAGCGCTATGCAAATGCACTTAAGTTGAATATCCACCCTGTAATTACATTTATCTTCCTCGTAGCCACAATAACCTTCATGGTACTCGGCTGGTACAGCTTTGAAAGTCCTCTGAAATGCACAATAGCAGCAGTAGTGGCAATCATCACTATAATGGGTATTTTCAGTCCGCGTTTCCACGCCGGATTCGAAAAAGGTTATGGCAAGGTTCTCAACACGTACAATAAAGCGACAAAAGTATTTATTGACCATAAAGTGACATCATTCGGAATCGTAGGTGCAGCAATCTGCGTACTTGTATTCCTTATGAGTACCCGTCCTTCAACCCTTGTGCCAAACGAAGACACAGGTATGGTGTTCGTAATGGTGGATATGCCGCCGGGCACATCACAGGAACGTACTGAAGAAGTTCTTGAAAAGGTTGACCATATAGTGAGACAAATCCCTGCAGTAAAATACACCTCAAAAATCTTGGGTTACAGCTTTATCGCAGGTCAAGGAGCAACGTACGGTACATTTATCGTAAAACTAAAGAACTGGGAAGAACGCGACCCTGAGACAGAGTCAGCAGACGCAGTACTTGGTCAGATTTACGGAATGTGCGGAAAATTCGTGAAAGACGGACGTATTGTAGCATTCGCGCCACCAATGATTTCAGGTTACTCCGTAACAAACGGTTTTGAAATCAAGATGCAGGATAAGACCGGTGGTGATATCAACACATTCTTCGGTATTGTACAAGGCTTCCTTGCAAAACTAAACCAACAGCCTGAAATCCAAGTTGCTTACTCTACATTTAACCCTACATTCCCACAATACCAAGTGGATATCGATGCGGCCAAATGTAAACAAGCCGGAATCAGTCCTTCAACAATTCTTACAACACTTCAAGGATACTACGGTGGTATGTACGTATCAAACTTCAACTTGTACGGTAAAATTTACCGTGTAATGATGCAGGCAACACCGGAATCCCGTGTATCTCCTGAGACACTTGCAAACATCAAGATACGCAACGGTGCAGAGATGGCATCACTTGAAAACTATGTAACGATGACACGCGTATATGGTCCTGACTTGCTGACACGTTTCAACATGTTCCAGTCAATTTCAGTAACAGGTCAGCCTAATGCAGGCTACTCATCAGGTCAGGCACTTGAAGCAATCAAGAGAGTGGCAGCAGAGACATTACCTTCAGGTTACGGCTACGAATACTCAGGTATGACACGTGAAGAAGCAAGTTCAAGCGGAAATACGACATCAATCATCTTCGGACTCTGCTTACTCTTCGTATATCTCTTGCTTTCAGCACAGTACGAAAGTTACATTCTTCCATGGTCAGTAATCCTGTCAATACCGTTCGGACTTATGGGTTCATTCATCTTTGCATCAATAAGCGATATATCGAACAACGTATATCTACAGATTGCACTCATCATGCTTATCGGTCTTCTTGCAAAGAATGCGATTTTGATTGTAGAGTTTGCCCTTGAACGTCGTCGTACGGGTATGTCAATCATCAATGCGGCAATCGCCGGAGCATCAGCACGTTTGCGTCCTATCTTGATGACCTCACTTGCACTTATTATCGGTCTTCTTCCGATGATGTTCGCACACGGCGTAGGAGCAAACGGTAACAAAGCCCTTGGTACAGGAGCCGTAGGCGGTATGTTAATCGGTATGGTACTCCAAGTACTCATCGTACCTGCACTCTTCGTAGCATTCCAGCTTATCCAGGAAAAGATTTCACCGATGAAGTGGAAAGATACCGATAATGCGGGAATAGAATCAGAAATTGAGCAATTTGCACGCTAATACAAATAATACAATGAAAGTAAAATCAATAATCACTATGGCTGTGGTTCTCGTGAGCGCATCAATGCTCACGAGCTGCCACATCTATCAGAAATTCGATATAGAAAAGCAAGACAGCGCGCTCGCAACAGAATACTCAAAAGCAAAGACTGAGGTTGTAGATTCTACATCATTCGGAAACTTACGCTGGGAAGAAGTGTTCACGGACCCTGTCCTTGCAGACTTGATTCGTCAGGCTCTTGCACAGAATGTTGACCTTGACAATGCAAAACTGAACGTTGACATTGCACACGCCAATATGCGCGGAGCAAGACTCGGCTACCTGCCTTCACTTGCACTATCGGCACAAGGTGGCGCAGGAGGTAACAAGAGTTTCCACCTCTCAGGCTGGAACTACACAATTCCATTGACAGCATCTTGGGAAATAGACGTATTCGCTAAAACTCTTAACTCAAAGCGCGGTGCAGAGGCTTCTTACCAACGTATGAAGGACTATCAGCAGGCAGTACGTTCTCAGATTATCGGTGCAGTGGCAAACTGTTACTATGGAATTGCAGCACTTCAGAGCCAAATAAAACTAAGCGAAGAAACTGCAGAAATCTGGAAAGAAAATGTGGAAGTAATGAAGAACTACAAGACAATCGGTATGACAAACGAGGCAGCAGTAGTACAAGCTGAAGCAAATTACCTTGGCATTCTCGCTAATCTTACTGACCTTCGCACTTCACTTCACGAACTTAACAATTCACTTGCCCTTCTTCTCCGCAAGCAGCCGCAAATATTCTCAATACCAAACCTTGAGGACTATGCAGCACCACAGATTGCACTGAACGATGTGCCAATGTCACAACTTGCATCTCGCCCTGATGTTCGTGCGGCAGAAGGCGCACTCGCAGTGGCATATTACAGCACAAATTCAGCAAGAGCGGCGTTCTACCCTACTCTTTCTATTTCTGCGAACTACGGTTTCACAAACCTGTTCGGCAGCAACATCATCAACCCGGGTGACTGGATTTCAAGCATAGCAGGTTCCCTTGTAGCGCCAATCTTCTCACGCGGTAAGCTCAAAGCAAACCTCGATGCTACAAAGGCTCAACAAAAGCAGGCTCTTAACAACTTCGAGAATACACTTCTGAGCGCAAGTGCCGAAGTATCAAATGCAATAACACTTTTCAGGAACAATGCTGAAAAGGCTGTTCACCTTGATGCAGAAGTAGAAAACCTTGTGAAAGCAGAAAGTTACACAAAAGACTTGTTTGCAGCAGGCAGCGCAACGTACCTTGAGGTGCTTACCGCTCAGTCAAGTTTGCTTCAAGCACAGACGAGCCAAATCAGTTGTCGTCTTGCTCAAGCACAGGCTGTAATTAATCTCTACCAAAGCCTCGGCGGCGGCAGATAAAACGAGAACTTAACTTAAACATATACTACCATGATAAGTGATAAAGCATACATTGACCCATCAGCAAAGCTTGGCAAAAATGTGACAGTACACCCGTATGCATACATTGATGCAAATGTGGAAATCGGTGATAACTGTGAAATCAAGCCTTACGCAAGCATATTGCGTGGCACACGTATCGGCAACAATACACGCATCTTCCAAGGTGCTATTATCGGTGCCGAACCACAGGATTTCCGCTGGAAAGGTTGCGACAGTTACTGCTACATAGGCAATAACTGCGTAATCCGTGAAGGCGTGATTATCAACCGAGGAATAGAGGAAACCGGCGGAACAAAAGTAGGCGATACTACGTTTGTGTTAGCTCATACTCATATCGGTCATGACTGCCAACTTGAAGGACAGTCTGTAATAGGAAACGGCGTGACCTTCGCCGGCGGCGTAAAAGTAGGGAAATGCGTAATCCTGTCATCGAACTGCGTGCTGCATGAAAACAGCAAAATCGGAGATTGGGTATTCGTAAAAGGCGGTTGCCGCATAAACGGTAACGTACCACCTTACATCATCGTGGCTCACAATCCTGTAGAATACTTTGGTGTAAATGCCACGGTACTTCGCAAGAAAGGCGGAGAATACGGCATCACAGAGTCTATGATAGACGATATAGCAAAGGCTTACCGTCACGTATATCAGAGCGGCACATCAGTCTTCAATGCAATGCAGCGTATAGAAGCCGATCTTGAAGATACTCCTATCCGCAAAAATATCCTTGACTTTATCATAAATAACAATTTCAAGATTGTTGCAGTACCCGTTGAAGTGGAGGAATAACATTCTCAACTTATATACAACCATTGAAGGCTGTGCCGATTACGGTGCAGCCTTTTTTAGTGCTAAAAGTGATAAATCGTAATGCTAAAATATGCTAAACAGTTGGAAAGAAAAGCGAAAAGCCGTACATTTGTAAAAAATTGATAATTATCAATATTAAATTTATAATTATGGCAAAACTAAATTTTGGCGGTGTAGAAGAAACCGTCATCACACGCAGCGAATTTCCACTGGAAAAAGCGCGTGAAATACTAAAAGATGAGGTAATAGCAGTAATCGGCTACGGCGTACAAGGTCCGGGTCAAAGTCAAAACTTACGAGATAACGGATTTAACGTGATAGTAGGTCAACGTGAGGGCAAGACTTTTGAAAAGGCTATAAAAGACGGCTGGAAACCGGGTGAAACACTCTTCAGTATAGAAGAGGCTTGCAAACGCGGTACAATCATACTCTGCTTGCTTTCAGACGCTGCAGTGCTAAGTGTATGGCCAACTATAAAGAAACACCTTACAGCAGGTAAAGCACTGTATTTCTCACACGGTTTTGCTATCACATGGAATGACCGTACAGGCGTAGTTCCACCAAAAGATGTTGACGTGATAATGGTAGCGCCTAAGGGTTCAGGAGCCTCAGTACGTTCCCTGTTCCTTGAAGGTCGCGGCATCAACTCATCATTCGCAGTATATCAAGATGCAACAGGCAAGGCTCTTGACAGGACACTTGCTATCGGCATAGGTATCGGTTCAGGCTATTTGTTCGAAACTACATTCACAAGAGAGGCTGTAAGTGACTTGACAGGTGAACGCGGCTCACTAATGGGTGCAATTCAGGGTCTATTCCTTGCACAGTTCGAAGTACTCCGTGAAAACGGCCACACTCCTTCCGAAGCATTTAACGAGACTGTAGAAGAGCTTACACAGTCATTAACCCCGCTTATCGCAGATAAAGGTATGGACTGGATGTACGCAAACTGCTCTACAACAGCACAGCGCGGCGCATTGGACTGGATGACACCATTCCACGATGCAATCAAGCCTGTAATGGAAAGACTGTACAAGAGTGTCAAGGACGGCGTAGAGGCTCAGAAATCAATTGACAGCAACTCTCAGCCGGGTTATCGAGAAGGTCTTAACGAAGAACTGCGTCAACTTCGCGAAAGCGAATTATGGCGCACAGGCGAAACAGTAAGAAAACTTCGTCCTGAAAACAACTGATACCCAAAATAGATATGATATAATATAATAGCAGCAGCCCGGTGGTTGCTGCTATTTTTTTCCCTTTGATGATTAAGGACAAAAAGGGCGGCAAGGGCTAAAAGGAAATTTGGAAGAAAGAATTTGGGACTTTAGGCTTTTCCGCCCTTTTTGCCCTTTTTGTTCTTGCAAGCCGTTTTCAATCAATAAAAAAGGGGCTGCACAATATTGCGCAGCCCCCATTTATATTAGAAGAAATTAATTCAGAATGAATTATTTAGCCTTGGCGAACTTAACAGAAGAAACTTTCTTAGCAGTAACGTTCTTGTGAGTGCCGGCGAGAGCAGGGTGAGCAAGACGTTGTGCTTTAGCGTGAACGGTAGATCTGAATTGTTTAGATGAAACAGTAACGTGTTTAGCTGCCGCAGCTTCAGCAGGAGTAAGAATAATACCACCCTGAGATTTAGTCTGATACCAATCTTCAGTACCGAAGTTGAACACACAAGCAGTAGCAGGGAATTCAATCACATAATCATTTTCATCTTTGTAGTAAGTACAATTAAGTTTTTTGCTTACGATTTGCTCCTTAGTAGCACCGTTTTGCAAGTACAAGTAAGTAGAGTTTGCGATAGTCATAATACCATCAGTAAACAACTTATTACCTGTAGATTGCGGCTCCATAACAACTAATTCAGGGTCAGAAACATCGATAAGGATATCATATTTACCGAGAGAGAATTGAGCCATAGGAGAATTAGCACCATACATTTCAACAATCTTAATCAAGCCAGGATTAGAAGCACTTGTCTGATATGTAGTATTCCACATCATTTCGTATGGATCATATTCAGCAGCCGGAAGCATCCAACCATCAAGAATCAAAGCAGTACCTGCATCAACCCAATCGGCTGAGCCACCCATTTCGATTTTAACAGTAGCAGAAGCGTATTCTTTAGATTCATCACCTGCGTAAGTAACAACTACGAAAGTATAGATACCTGATTCAGTGATAGGTAAACGAACTTCACCTGATTCAGTGATTTCAGTACCTTCAAGAGTACCTTCAATAACAGAAGCTGCAACAGCGTCAGCATCAGCAGTACCGTAAGCACCTGCAACGATAGCCTTAGTGACATCTTTACCGAGAGTTACACTAAGTATAGCTTGAGAAGCGTCTGAAGCGTCAACGAAACGACCTGTATATTCAATTTCAGCAGAGTAATCTGCGATAACAGTACCAGGAAGGACAATGCGGAACAAACCATTTGCATTAACATAGAATGCAGGGAAAGCGTAATCACCGTCACCCATACCGGCAATAATACCTTTAGTTGGGAATGTGATAACACCATCTTTTAATTTACCATACCAACCGGCTTGATAAACTGCCTCAGGATCGTTACCGTTGTCAATGTAAAATTGAGCACGTGAAGTAAATACTATTTCACCTTCACCCCAGTTCATACCTGTATGAGTCATACCGAAGATAACACGATCAGGGTCTGAAGCATCAATTTCAAAATAGTAATTCTTAGAATCATCGTAGTCACCAGGTTCATTGAAAGGATAAACTTTACCATAAGGATTTACCAAACGATATTTACCCGGAGTCTTTTCGTTCTCAAGAAGTTCAACATCGTATTCTACCGGACCGACTTTGTAGATAGAACCTATGATATCATCATAGTATTTAACCTTACCGAGAGATTTCCAAGGAGAAAGACGAATGAACTTAACAGTATAGTCAGTAACACCGTAGTGAGAAGCTTGAGCAGGGTCAAGTTTAATCTCAACGCTGTACTCAGTATCTTCAACGATTTGTGCTTCATCAAAAGAGACTGTGTAAGTAGTAGTAAGTTCATCACCATTAAACTCTACTGTAGAAGCACCTGAGAAAATACCACTTGCGTCAGTGAAAGTCACAGCAACGCTATTAGGGTCAGTAGCAGCATGACGAGCAACAGTCAAAACGACCTCGTTACCTTCAGAAGGAAGATTGATAGTGCTGCCTTGGCTCATGATATATACACCTGTATCAGGAGCGTCAACGATATTGTTGTCATCGCTACAAGAGGTGAAAGTCGCACTTGCTGCAAGAGCGAGAATCGCCAATATAGATGATTTGAATAATTTCATAATAATAAAAATTTATCAGTTTCTTGAAATCTGAGAAAAAGAAAAAAGAGAGAGGAGATGAGTTTATGATAAAGTTAGTTGTTTTTATTAGTCTTCTGCGATAACCTGAGGACGAGTCATTTCACGATTATTCTCGTTAATTTTGTCGTTGTATTGAACTTCAGTACGAGGAAGAGCATAAACCCATGCTTCTTCTTCAGTATCCGGTTTAACATTGTAAACGAATGCAGCAGGGAAACCTAAGCCGCGACGGTCAATACCTTTGTTAAGACGTTTAAGATCAAGCCAAGAAAGACCTTCACCCCAGAATTCAAGACGACGCTTGTTCCATATAAGTTCCTGAACTTCTTCGGCAGTTGCAGCCTTAGTAGAGAAATCAGGGTTACGATAAGTCTTTTCGAAGTTAGTAAGAACTTCAAGACCTTGAGCCACTTGACCGCTCATAGCGAGACCTTCAGCCTTGATGTAATACATTTCTTCAATACGCATCAAAGGAATATCGGAAGCGTTAGTGTTTTGATTAAGAACACTATTGTAAGAATCGTACTTAACATTAACGTACGGGAAAATACCTGCACCGGTATCTTTTACACTACCTGTACCGTAAGATTTGAGGTAAGCCTCTTGTTCTTCAGTGAGATTATCTGAGTGGAAGTTTTCGTCAAGGAACCAACCGCGACGAACATCAGATTCAGGAATAGCATTGAAAAATTTTGCATTAGTACCACGCCAAGCACCTACAGTAACATAACCGTAAGCAAAAGAACAGATGTGAGAAGGGAAGTTCACGATACCTGAAGTGACAACACGGTCAGTTTCAGCGATAGCGATACCCCACATCCAAGAGTGGTCATTAAGACTTGTGAAAGAAGGATGGCTGACTTCTTCAATAGAGTAAGGAGTGCAAGAAGAAAGAGATATAGCCTTGTCTGCATCAGCAGCAGCTTCAGCGTATTTGTGCATTGTCAAGTAAATACGAGCACGGAGGCCGTACATAGCGTCAAGGCTGAGCATACGACGAGGCTTGCTGTCAATAAGTTGGCTTACGCTAACCTGAGACTTTTCTGCCAATGCTATAGCATTGTTGATGTCAGAAAGGATTTGAACGTAAACTTGTTCAGTGGTAGAACGAGCACAACCTTCGTTAGCAGCAACTTCCATATTTTCCTCAGTGATGATAGGCACACAAGGAAGATTTTCGTGTCCGAAGTAGTTGATTTGGTAATTTTGTGCAAGCATCCAGTAGTCAAAAGCACGGTAACCGAGAGCCTGAGCACGATACATTTGCATTTCAGCATTTTCAGTATCAGCAGGAATGTTTACAAGCACAGAGTTCGCTGAGTTGATCTGCTGGTAAAGAGTAAGCCACATAATATTAGGACCATAGCCGGTGCTATCAAATCCTGAAAGAGCTTCATATTCCTGGAACCAGTTATAACCCACGTTACGAGAAAGCATATCAGTACCTTGGCTGTCCATACCAATCAAAAGAGCAGGGATACCGAAATCTCCGTGGTTATTAGCATATATAGACATAAAGTGAACTGCAGTAGAAGCGATAGCAGTTACACCTGCAAGAGCAAGTTCCGGCTTAGCTTCAAGTGTAGCAGCCTTTTGGTCGTTTGTTACATAGGAACCTTCATAGACAGCGTCGAGGTCGTTACAACCAACTAAAGTCGAACCTATGAGGACTGTAGCAATTAATTTATTTAGATTTTTCATTATATCTTTCTTTAATTCAAGTTAAACAAAATGTTAGAAAGAAACTTTAACACCACCCGAAATAGAACGAACTGCAGAGTAAGTAGCGTTGCTGGAAGCAGTGTAACTTTGACGAGGGTCAAGACCTTTACGTTTAGACCAAAGAGCAACGTTTTCAGCAGCACCGTAAACACGAAGTTCAGAGAGGCCGAGTTTCTTAACAAGTTTAGTAGGGAATGAGTATCCTAAACTGATGTTGTTAAGTGAAAGATAATTGCTTGAAGTCAAGAAACGAGTAGAAAGAGAGTTAGCGTATTTGTAAGTAGATTCAGCCATCATAGCAGGGATGTTGCTTTCCTTATTCTCGGGAGTCCAAGAGTTAAGAAGATCTTCGTGGTAAGCATTACCCATATCAGAAGCACGACCACCATTCATCAAACTAGCGTAAGTATTAT
>JALEMF010000104.1 GCA_022768005.1 Bacteroidales bacterium
CTTAAAGAGCAAAACTTGTGCGCTACAGGGCAAGAAAAAGTATATTATACCAATCTTACTGACATTTTACGTATCTATCTGCAGGATCGCTTCGGAATCAATGCACTTGAAATGACTACGTCTCAGATAACACGCGCACTGAACAGCAATCCCGAAACAAAGTCACACAACGATATGATTCGTCAAATCCTTGAAGTGGCTGACTTCGTAAAATTCGCCAAAGTAAGACCGCTTCCGGAAGACAATGTGAGGTCATTCAACTCTGCACTCCGATTTGTAGAAGATACCAAGCCTGCTCCGGAACCTGAAGAAACAAAAACTGAAACTAATAACACAAAACAGTAGATATTATGCAATTTGCACACCCGGGATATTTATGGTTTTTACTTTTGCTCGTACCCGCAATAGTGTGGTACGTGCTGAAGTATCGTGAGGCACACCCCGCAATTGAAATATCTTCCACATTGCCTTTTGAAAAATTAGGAAAATCGTACAAGGAGTATTTGATGCACTTTCTGTTTGCACTGAGATTATTCACACTTGCGTGCATAATCATAGTTATCGCTCGCCCGCAGACACACGACAGCTGGAATACTAAAAACACTAAGGGTATCGACATCGTCATCGACCTTGACGTGTCACCGAGTATGCTTGCTCGCGACTTTAATCCGGACCGACTTGAGGCTGCTAAAAAGGTGGCAACAAGTTTCGTCTCATCACGCGAAAGCGACAATATAGGACTCGTACTTTTTGCCGAACAAAGTCTTACAGGTGTACCTATGACAATGGACCGCGCAACGCTCACCAATTATATACAAGGCATACAAATGGGTATGCTCGGTAATGCTACAGCAATAGGCGACGGTATTGTTACATCAGTCAACCGACTGAAAAACGGCAAGGCGAAATCAAAGATTATAATCCTTCTCACCGACGGTTCAAACAACACCGGCAATGTTGCACCAAAGACTGCGGCAGAACTTGCAAAGAAATTCGGAATTAAGATTTACACCATCGGTATCGGTACTAACGGTACTGCACCTTACCCTCAACAAGACTATTTCGGCAGAATACAGTACGTTGACCAGGAAGTGGTGATTGACGAAACTACGCTGAAAGAAATTGCCGCTACGACAGGCGGTAAATATTTCCGCGCAACAGGAAACAAAGTGCTCAACGAAGTATTCGAGCAGATTGACAGCCTTGAAAAAACTGAAATGGATATAAGAAACTTCTCTCACACGGAAGATAATTATTTGATATGGGCAATATTGGCACTTGCATCTCTAATTCTCGAATTGACGATGCGACACACAATACTCCGCACTATACCTTAAAAAGATTTTGAGATATGTTTAATTTCGCTTATCCTCACTTATTATATTTATTGGCATTACTGCCGGTAATCTATTTATTGTTTTATTGGGCAAGACTTGCAAGAAGACGTAAAATACGCAAATTCGGACAGATTGAAATACTGAAGCCCCTGATGCCTGAACGTTCACCTTACAAGCCTTACATTAAAATCGCTCTACAACTGATAGCAGTGTTATCTCTGATTATAGCAATAGCACGCCCCCGCTCGGGAGAAAAAGAAGATGTTGAAGACAGCAGAGGTATAGAAGTAGTAATAGCATTCGACGTCTCTCGCTCAATGCTTGCCAGCTCAAACGATGACCCTGCCGGAATATCAAGGCTTGACAGAGCAAAACACATTCTTGACAAACTCGTTGACAAGCTGAACAACGATAAAGTAGGCCTTATCGTATTCGCAGGAGAGGCAGCAACACAGTTACCGCTGACCACTGACTTTGTATCAGCAAAGATGTATCTTAACTCGCTATCCCCGAATATGATGCAAACGCAAGGTACTGCAATCGGAGATGCCATAGGACTTGCAATGAATGCGTTTACAGCAGACGAAACAATGTCCAAGTCCATAATCCTCATCACCGATGCAGAAGACCATGAAGGGAATGCGGAAGAAATGGCAAAACAAGCAGCCGACAAAGGTATTCAGATAAATGTGGTTGGTGTAGGTTCTCCCAAAGGTAACCCTATTCCGCTTGACAACAGAGGCTCATACCTGAAGGATAATACCGGGAGTGTGGTAACAACCGCACTTAACGAGCAAGTTGCATCTCAGATAGCAAAAACGGGTAACGGCATTTACGTCAACGGTGCACAAAGCAATGCACTGAGCACACTCCAAGATTCTCTTGACAGGCTTGAAAAGGGTGATATACAACACGTTGTATATAAAGCTTCTGCAGAGCAATTTCCTATCTTTGCATGGATAGCCCTCATATTTTTATTCTGTGATATATTTGTACTTGACAGAGCAATTCGCTGGCTCAACAACTATAATTTCTTCACAAAAAAATGAAAGCAAAATTAATTATCATACTGTTTACAATGCTCGCATGCAATGCTTTCGGACAATCGCTTGATATTAATAATCAAGGCAATGACGATAAGCAAAACGAGGAGCAAAAAACTGTAAATAAACAAGTTTCCGTAGGCTCTGAAAAGGCAAGCGCCAAGAAAAATCTAAGAAACCTGATTAAGGAAGGTAACGAACTGTTCAGAAACAAGAGATATGCTGACGCCGAAGTGAAATATCGTAAGGCGCTTGAAATTGACCCGAACTCCGAACACGCACAGTACAACCTCGCTACTACCCTGCTCAGTCAAGGGGGTAACACAAATCCTAATGACGAAAGTGCTACAACCAAGGAGGCTGTAACTATGCTTGAAAACCTTACCAAAACGGGACAGTTGCAAAATATTGTTGAAAAGGCGTATTACAACCTCGGTAACCTTGCTTACAATAAAGAACAGTACCAACAAAGTATTGAACTTTACAAAAATGCGTTGCGACGCAATCCTGATAATGACAAGGCAAGAGAAAATCTTCGTCTTGCTCAGCTTAAACTCCAACAGCAACAGCAAAATCAAAACAATCAGGACCAAAACAAGGACCAAGACAAACAAGACCAACAAAAGCAACAACAGGATCAACAGAAACAGCAACAACAACAGCAAAATCAAGAAAAGCAAAAACAAGACCAACAAAAGCAGCAACAACAACCTGCTATGAGTGATGCAAACGCTGAAAAGATACTCAAAGCGATGGAAAACGAGGAGGCAAAAACTCGCCAACGCATTGAGGCTCAAAAAGCCAGAGAGCAAAACACTCAACGTCGCAGTCAAGATAAACCGTGGTAATATATAGAGTCAACTAAAATCAGGAAATGAAGAAAATATTTTTAATAATAACTATTTTATGCATCTGCATCTCAAACGTGGTAGCAGAATCCACTTTCAGCGTAGTACCGCCACGCAATGTGATAGCAGGAAGAAACTTTACCGTAACCTATAGACTTAAAGATGGGCAAGGTACGAGTTTTAATGCACCTGACATCAACGGGTGTAAAAAGCTATACGGTCCTGCTCAGTCCACAATGCAGTCCTACGAATTCGTTAACGGACGACAATCTTCAAGCACGACTATAGATTACACATTTACTTACAAAGCACTAAAAGAAGGTACATACACCGTACCGGCAGCATCAATAACAGTTGACGGAAAAGTACTTAAGACAAAGAGTGTGACATTTAAAGTTTTACCACCGGACAGCAACTCAGGCAATGGCGGAGGAGGCAGTCAAGGCGATGTTGATATAGATGATATTAACACTCAGACTCCTGATAAAAAGATTTCAGACAAAGACGTATTCATAAGAATCATTCTTAACAAGTCCCAAGCATACAAGGAAGAAGCTATAGAGTGTACTATGAAATTATACACCAAGTATCAATCCATAGAGGGCATTACTTCCGCCACACCTCCGTCTTTCGACGGCTTCCTTATCGATGAAGCAAACGACCAAGCATCAATAGGCAGTGAAATAGAACATTACAATGGTCAGAACTACTTGACTGCGGTACTTAAAAAATACGTCATATTCCCTCAGCAAACAGGAAAACTTACCATAAACTCAGGTCAATACGACATTTCCGTAGTCCAATATGAAAGAGTAAACGTAGGCTTTTTCACCACTTCACGCCCTGTGCAAAAGACTGTACACGTAAAGCCGGGTAATCTGTCAATCAACATTTTACCGTTACCTAAACCGCAACCTGACAATTTCTCCGGGGCAGTAGGAAACTTCACCGTCAATTCAAATATAAGTTCTACATCACTAAGGACAAACGAGGCAGCATCTCTTACACTTAATATCTCCGGTAGCGGTAACATAAAATACATCAAAGAGCCGGATCTCGGTTTTCCTGAAGAGTTTGAACAATACACTCCGAAAGTTGACATAAACGCCAATATTGCCGGTAACACAGTAAAAGGCACAAATTCAATAGAATACACATTCGTACCTCAGGCAGTAGGAGAATTTACGATACCGGAATACGAATTCGTATATTTCAATCCCCAAACTAAAAAATATGAGACTCTCAAGACCCCGTCTTACAAACTTAATGTAGCCAAGGGCGCCAACACTCCTGCGGCATCAAGCGACCAGCAGAATATCACCGTAAAGAACACGGATATTCTTCACATCAAGTCCGGCGATAAAGGTCTAAGCAAAGACAATACACCTGTGATATTTGGCATAGGCTATTGGCTGATATATATACTGTCAACTCTGGCTTTGGCAGCAATAGTGATTGCTTACTCCAAGCATATAAAGTTCACGGCAGACGTCACAGGCGTCAAGAAAGCACGTGCAAACAAAGTGGCTAAAAAACGTCTTAACGTTGCAGAAAAATTCTTGAAGCAACACAATAACGATGCCTTCTACGAAGAAATGTTGAAAGCACTTTGGGGATATATCAGTGACAAGCTTTCAATGCCTGCATCTCAACTCACAAGACAAAATATATCCGAAGAACTATCAAAAAACAATATACCTGAAGATGTCACTAAGGAACTAATCACAGTACTTGATGACTGCGAAATGGCACGTTACACACCCGGGCTTACAAATGAAAACGCAGAATTGACGTTTAAGAACGCTTGTGACATTATCGGTAAAATTGAAGATATAAATAAATAACACTGGATATGAAAGGCAAAATATACATAGTAATAGCATTTTTACTTTGCTCGCTGAATCTCTTTTCTCAGAACTATGCAGAGCAAGCGGATTCCGCTTACACGAGCGAAGAATACGGCAAGGCAATAGAACTGTACACCAAAGCGATTAAAGAATCCGGAACTTCATCAGTAATCTTCTATAATCTCGGTAATGCTTATTACAGAAACGGAAACAACGGCAAGGCAATCCTTAACTACAACCGTGCGCTCAAGCTTGACCCTACTAACAGCGATGCGCAAGCGAACTTGGACTTCGTAAACACTAAGATTGCCGATAAGCAGGAAGATAATTTCACACTTATGGAAAAGGTTGACAACAATATCACCACGTTTATGTCCGCTAACGGTTGGGCGTATCTGACAGCAACTCTCTTCGTGCTGTTTCTCCTATGTGTAGCCGGATATATATTCCTGAACACAGTCAAGTACAGAAAAATATCTTTCTTTATCGGAGTAATTCTCGTATTGGGAATTGTGTTCGGCATAACTTACAGCATAAAGTCCGCAAACAAACTTCTTGACAATTCAGAAGCCATAATCATAGACGAATCAGTACAACTCGGCACCTCACCTCGTGTTCCACGAGATAAGTCCGAACAGGCGCTCTTTTTACATGAAGGGACAAAGCTCGTAATTATGGATTCCGTCAAAGTCACAAACGATGCAGAAAATCCGCTATGGTACGAAGTCAAAGTGGACAACTCACACCGCGCCTGGATTTCAGCAAAATCGGTAGAAAGAATATAAAATTAAAAAAAGCAACATATTCCTCTAATATACAGCGAATTAATAACAAAAATCTCTCAGAACACAAAAATATTGTTATAAAACATATTGCATTTTTGTTAAAATAATTTGCTCAATTCAAAATTAAGATATAATTTTAACACAGAAATAAAAACTAACCATTGTAATAACTTTATAAACTATATTATTATGAGTAAGACAATCACTTTCAACGAACTTCGTCGCATCAAAGACAGTTTGCCTGATGGAGCAACTCACCGTATTGCTGACAAACTCAACACTACAGTTCAAACAGTACGTAACTACTTTGGAGGTAGCAACTACGAGTTTGGTAAAAACTTAGGCGTCCACATTGAACCGGGACCTGATGGAGGTATCGTGGTTCTTGACGATACAACAATTTACGACATGGCAGTTGAAATTCTTAAAGAACAAGAATCTGCTCAAGAAAAGTAAATTGATTTCAGACAGAATATTTTCTTTATGACTAATAAAATATTATGTCCTTTAACTCGCATGCATAAATGTTGAAAGTGAAGGAAGAAATAAGAGAATCGAAAATCGTGAGGTTTTCGATTTCTGTTTTTATATATACTTATTAATTAAATCAATTTTAACACTACATTCAAATGATTGCAAACTTACCACTACTCGTCATTACCGGTCCTACTGCCTCAGGAAAAACTCGTAGAGCTGTTGATGTGGCAAAGGCTCTTAACGGTGAAATTATCAGCGCCGACTCTCGACAAATATATAGGGATATGGACTTGGGCACCGGCAAGGACTTGGGTGAATATTCAGGTGTGCCGTATCATTTGATTGACATCGTTGATGCCGGAGAAAAGTATAATCTGTACCAATACTTGCGAGATTACCAAGCAGCGTATGCTCGCATAAAGGATAACGGACATTTGCCAATCCTGTGCGGTGGAACAGGTCTTTACGTTGAATCCGTGCTTAACGGACTTATATTACCAGAAGTGCCGCAAAACGATGATTTAAGAAAAAGTCTTGCGGGAAAGACTCTTGAAGAACTCAAAGATATTCTTTCCGAGAAAAAAACACTTCACAACACCACTGATGTAGATAATTGCAAGCGTGCCATTCGTGCCATTGAAATACAAACTTACTACGAACAGCACCCTGATGAAGCTGAATTTGCAAAACCTCAGCCTATAAAAGATGCTGTCATCATCGGTGTAAATATTGATAGAGAAAATCGTAGAAACCGTATCACGGCTCGACTAAAGTCACGTCTTGAAAATGGTATGGTAAATGAAGTTCGCAACCTGCTTGATAGGGGAATTGCTCCTGAGGACTTGATATACTACGGACTTGAATACAAATACCTGACACTGTACTGCACAGGGCAGTTAAAATACGATGAAATGGTTGAAAAACTGAATATCGCTATTCACCAATTCGCTAAACGCCAAATGACGTGGTTTCGCGGTATGGAAAACAGAGGTTTTAAGATTAACTGGCTTGAATGGGACTTGCCGGAAGAGGAATTCGTGAACAAAGTAAAAGACATTATATATGCAAGCCGTGAATAGACTGAGAATTCTTTGTGCAACATTATTTGCACTCCTGCTTTCCGACGCTTCCTCGTACGCATCGGACAGGATTACTCACAAGTACCGTGACATAAAGATACAAGCGGATTCTTCTTTTATTGACCACCTATCTGACGTGAAGGCTATTAATGCTTTTATCAATTTCAGTCCCGTAAAGATGCCGTCAGCCGGAGATTCTATCGTATTCAGCCTTTACAGCCGTGAGAAAACCGGATACAAAATCGGATTTAAATGGAATGAAAATAAGTTTGCCGCATTTGACGATAATAATATGTTCCTTACTTTCTCTATTGTCAATGCCGAAAATGATTCCACTGTACTGAGCAGAAATATCACTGACTCGAAAATTGTAAATTTTGATAAGCACAGCAATCAGCTCTCAATATTCGGGAATAAATTTGACGGAATAAATTTATACCTCAATAAGAAAACACATCTGGCAAACATCTCGTGGAAATACGATATCTCTGATATTTCTGCCACCTCTTCTGCTGACTTATATATCAAGAAATACACTCTGCGAGCCATAAAAGATAATGGGAAATATCTCAACACGGGATACAATCTTGACAATATAAAGGACATTATTAAAGTCAACGCAAATGATAGTCTTGTGGGATTTTACAAATACGTTGACAAAATTGATAACGAGAAATACGCTGTTGTGGGCGGAAAGTATTTGATAGCCCTATTACCTGACGATGCCGGCAATTATACTATCATTTACATTTCCGGGGCTACTGCTTACACTAATTCTTGGAAAACAGGTATGATAAAGGGAATACTCAAACGAACAGTCTTTGCAAATAACTACGATCTCGGATGGTACGATTCACGGATGGAGGTTATAGATGATGAATGTTCTGCAACTATTTTGGATAATAATATCATTGAGCTCAACTTTCCACTGCTCAAAAGCCAAATAAGATTTGTTAAAATAGATAAACTGTAGAAGAATGGAGAGTGATAGATTAATACTCCGCAGGTGGACTGAAGAAGATGCCGCAGCCTTATACAAATACGCATCAGACCGAGACGTTGGACCTCGTGCAGGTTGGCAGGCACACGAATCCATTGAAGACAGTAAAGACGTCATTCTTAAATATTTTTCAAATGACTGCACATGGGCTATCGTTCTTAAATCCACAAATGAGCCAATCGGCTGTATAGGTTACTATACACACGACGCAAGTAATATTCCAATCGGTGACGACGACTGCGAAGTAGGATACTGGATAGGCAAGCCTTATTGGAATCAAGGATTATGCACGGAGGCATTACGATTGATGCTTGACTATTGCTTAAACGTAAAGCATTTCAAGAATATCTGGGCAGACCACTTCACCGGAAATCCGGCATCAGGACGTGTAATGGAGAAATGCGGATTCCGTGACACAGGAATGATTAACAAATGCAGTCATCTAATAGGTGGCGACAAGGATATGGTAAAAATTTACCAGTTTGCAAAATAATATTCTTTTAGTACTTTTTGAAATAAAGTCTTGTCTTGGAGTCCCCTACTTCATTTCTGTGTAAAATCAATTCTTTTGCAGTGAGTTTTTCCACCACATAATATTCTTCTCCGTCCCAAATGTCATTGCTACC
Organism: Bacteroidales bacterium; assembly: GCA_022768005.1. Taxonomy (GTDB): domain Bacteria; phylum Bacteroidota; class Bacteroidia; order Bacteroidales; family Muribaculaceae; genus CAJUPY01. Next base: position 9,043 of record JALEMF010000104.1, read on the forward strand.
ATTCAAGTCTTTAAGAGTAATGTCAAGATGAACCGGATTATCATTTTTAGGGTCGGAAATATGCCAATCATAAAATTTTTCATCTATTTTTTTGCCTGACGGTGTAACAGTACAAACATTCAAATCGCCCCAAGACTGTGTTTGCTCGCTATTTGTAGTGAAATTATATATAATCATATTTTCAGAACTCCCTTCAGATTGTAACAACCACTCACCTTTAATAAGCGAAGTATTCATAACATCATTGTCATCACAACTTGGTGCAATAAACTCAAGAATTGACAGTAAAAGCAAAATATACGTTTTCATTTTCAGATTAGTTCAAAATTTATTATTCTTTGTTTGGAATAACTTTTAAAGAAATACCCAGCATTTCAGCAGCGCCTTCAATACCTTGAATTTTTCTTAGATTTGTCAAATTTGTATAAATCCACCATCCGTCAACAAGTGTCTGCCATTTATATCCGTCTGAAGTAATTCTTTTACTTTTGCCTACGAGTGGATAACCTGCATAAGTTTCAGTATAATGCGAAACATTCTCAAGCCCCATATAGCGGAGTGTCTCAATTAAAGTTTGTTTTGCATTTTTCTCAGCAATAACCTTTCCATCAGCAAAATGCACAGAGAAGCCGACGCTTGCAGAACGAAGTGACACATCATCATCGTCATTATCATCGTCTTCTGCCGGTTCATGCTTTGTTTCTTTCACCAAATCCGTACCGGGATTAAAATCATCATAAGCAGACCAATCTAAAGCACCTGGAAAAGCACAACTAAGTTCAACTTTAGTTATTTTACATTTCTTATACTGCATTATGACGTACACATCATCTTCAATACCGCAGTCCGGAATTGTCAGAGGAACTGAAATTTTTATAACAGGTAATAAATCTGTATCCAAGACCTCCATTTCCTCTTTTATGATTTGTTCTGCAAGTTCCTTGGGTACTTCAAGACCATACTTGGTAAAAGTGCGTCTTTCCTGATATAATTCTTCTAATTTTGTCATAGTTATTCCGATATTTAGATTATATACGAAGTTACAAAATTTTAAATACTTTACATATCATCAAGGGTTAAAAGGCAGGGAGAAATTTTATAACCGTGAAGAATCTTGTCACTGATATGCTTTACTTTTTCATTAAATGATTCAGGCTTAAAGTTTTTTGCTTGTCGTTTCACTTCTGCCACAAGAACAGGGACATTTTTATCAATAGGGATAGCAATTATATCCACTTCTTGCTGATCTACATTATTTCCTTTTGATGTATTCCACCAAGAACCTATATTACTATATATACCTTTTTCTTTTAATTTTTGCCTAAACCAAACTTCAAGAGTCAAACCGGAGTAAGTGGGATAATCGGCAATAGTAATATCAATAAGTTTATCGTTTAATCCCATTTGTATCAAATTTTGATTACGACTCACATATCTAAACCAGAATCTCAAGAAATTGTCTGTAATTTCATAATGAACATTTTGACTTCTCTCTTTAGATAAAACAGGTCGTTTTTTTGATATAATTTCATAATCTTCCTCCAATCTCATAATCATACCACCAATATTTGTATCCCCTACTGCTTGTGCTATTTGCTGCGATGTGTTTCTACCCGATGCTATTGAAGAAAGAATAGAAAAATAATTACCATATTTTTTACCAAATTTTTGAGATAGAAGTATTAGTCCTTCGTCAAGAAATATTGAATTTTCTTCCATTACTCGCTTAATCATATCATTGACCGTAAATGCACCTCTATCAATTAACAGTTCTACGTACTTAGGCACACCGCCTGTTATAGTAAACAATGCAAGCAAATCATCGTTTGTGTAGTCCGGATAATAATCTGAAAGTATAAGTCTAAGTACTGCAGTTGAAAAATGGCGTAAATTAATTATAGTATCACATCTTCCATATAACGGCTCCTTATAATCCATAAATATACGACGCATAAGAGTGTAAACAGAACCGGATATAATGAAATTTACATGCGTATAATCTTTGTATCTGTCCCATACATCTTGAACTCCACTGAATAATGATGGATTGATATTAAAAAATTCCTGAAATTCATCTATTACAAGATTAAATGATTCATTTTCCCTATAACCATTATTTGCTCAAATAGTTGTACAAATGATGTTATACCATCCGGAACGTATGCATTTAATGATTGACGGACAGAATCTGAAAACTGTTTACACAATGTCGTTTCATTATTTCTACTCACAAAAAGATACACAGTTGGAGTATTTTCGCAACTTCTAAGAACCAATTTTGTTTTACCTATACGTCTGCGTCCTGTTATGACTGTCATTTGTGAATGATTTTCAAAAGAGCGTTGTCTAATCTCTGATAGTTGCTCCAGTTCTTTATCTCTATTGTAAAATTTTATTGAAATAATTATTTATACGATTGAATTTTCGCGGCGGTTATTTTCGCGGCGGTTATTTTTCGCAAAGATAAATAAAATAATTCATGGGAGCAAATATTGCGTTTGTGATGTTTTTTTTCAATTAGTCTCCTGCTTCTATTACAAACCGCACACTTATGAAGTGCTAATCCGCCATATATGACTACTTCAAGATAGCGCACAAAATGCTTATCCCGGGTCACTTACAGCTAAAAGCCTTCTATTTTCCTTGAAGATATTGTCTTTTCACTGTACTGTATATTTTTTAATGATAGAGTCAGGAATTTATCTTAATTTTTTACGAAAGATGTTTACCTTTGTATAATTTTTGTATAAGAATTTAGTAGTGGATTAACTAATACATAAATTGTAAAATCATTAAACATAAATAAATTATGAAAACAAGTTTTTATTTTTTATTTTGGATACTTATTTATCCGGTACTCGGACTGTTAAATAACAGTTTCATTAATGACAATTCTTTTGTCGTGGCATTAATTCTTGTAATACTATTATCCCGGATTCTTAATAAAATGATGCCTGACATACAGGCATACGATAATGCTCTTTCTAAAGCGACAATCCTTGAGGATATATACACCGGAAACTTAAAGTCTTTCAAAAAACGTATCATAGTTTCCGCTATTGTTGAGACTGTCAGTGCCGTATATTTTTTATGCACTGTTTTATTAATTGTTCTTAATTCAACTATCAAAGATATGGATTGGGTTGGCGTAAGCTTTTTCGGGCTTTTCACTTTTGTTACTATAAGTAGGAGTATTACACTATTCAATGCTAAATCAAAACTTGACGAAGATCCCACCACTGAGACTTGCTCTAAAATCGCAGATAGTATATACAATCTTGACTATTCATCTTACTATGAATACCGCTCTACAAATACGCTTAAGGAAATTTTTTCTGATGAAATGCCGAAATACTACAATGCATTCAGAATATTTTCATTTGTTGTGGCTGTGGTTGTATCTCTATTAGGAATGTGCGGTATCATAAACGGAATTTTGATATTCACGAACAATTATTTTGCTCCAATTACACTTGTTAGTGTATTCATTCTCTATGGTTCATTGGCTTTGTATTTTGGTGTGAAGGATACTATCTCTTGCATTAGTATCAAGAATATGTTGATTTCCAAGAAATAATATCTGATTAACCTTTTCAATTATATAAAAACGGCATCGGAGAGACTTACGGGTGTAAATCTCTCCGATTACTTATATTTTATATTCCTGTTAGTTAGCGAGTTCGGACATGAATTTGATTCTGACAAGGCGAATTTCTTCTTCCGTGCAGTCACTTCCGAGTTCTTCTATTGCAGCTTCAAGGTCGTCGCTTTCGCTTTCTTTGAAATAGTCATAGATATCGGCTTGACGGTCTTCGTCTATAACTTCATCAACGAAGTAATTGATGTTGATGTTTGTGCCGGAATATACTATGGCTTCAATTTGGTCAAGGAGTTCGTCAAATTCAAGTCCTTTTGACTCTGCCAGGTCGTCAAGAGGAATTTTTCTGTCAATGGCTTGGATTATGGATATTTTGAGTTTGCTTTTATTAGCGACAGATCGAACTCTGAGGTCTTCAGGTCGTTCTATTTCGTTTTCTTCAACGTGAGTTTTAATTACTTTGAGGAATTCTTCTCCGTATCTCTTAGCTTTGCCTTGTCCAACTCCCGGGATAGTAGCCAATTCTTCCATTGTGATAGGATATGTTGTAGCCATAGCTTCAAGTGAAGGGTCTTGGAAAATGACGTAAGGCGGTACGTTGAATTTTTTAGCTTCTTTTTTGCGTAAGTCTTTAAGAATGGAGTATAGTTCCGGATCAACGGCGCAAGAAGCTCCGCTTTTCATTACTACAGGTTCATCATCTTCGGAAAATTCATTATCTTCCACAATCTTGAAGGAGGTAGGTTTCTTGAGAAATTTGTTTCCCTTAGGTGTAATTTTGATAAGACCGTAGTTTTCAATATCTTTGTTAAGGTATCCGGCTATTATGGCTTGACGGATAACGGCGTTAAGGAATTTTTCGTCTGAAGTATCTTCACATCCGAACACTTCGAGTTCGTCGTGATTATAGGATTTAACGTCTGCAGTGGCTTTGCCGAGCATAACGTCAATGATATAGTTTGACTTGAATTTTTCTTTCAAAGCGGCAACAGTTTCGATCACCGCGCATAATACATCTGATGCTTCCACTTGTTTTTTTGGATTTAAACAATTGTCACAGTTTCCGCAGTTGTCTTCCGTATATTCTTCACCGAAATAGTGTAGCAAAGTCTTTCGCCTACAGACGGAGGATTCCGCATAGCTGGCTGTTTCGATTAATAGCTGCTTACCTATTTCTTGCTCTGCAACGGGCTTGCTTTGCATAAATTTTTCAAGTTTTTGCAAGTCCTTTGCGGAGTAATATGTGATGCACAAACCTTCACCGCCGTCACGTCCTGCTCTACCTGTCTCTTGATAATAACCTTCAAGTGATTTAGGTATGTCGTAATGGATAACGAACCTTACATCGGGCTTATCAATACCCATCCCGAATGCTATTGTAGCAACGATGACGTCAACTTTTTCAAGGAGAAAGGCGTCTTGGTTTTCGGAACGAGTCTGGCTATCCATACCTGCATGGTACGGCAGTGCTTTAATATTATTTACCTGTAGAAGTGCTGCTAAATCTTCTACGCTTTTTCTGCTGAGACAGTAAATGATTCCGGACTTGCCTTCCTGACTTTTTACAAACCTGATTATGTCCTTATCCACATTAGCCGTCTTTGACCTTACTTCGTAGTACAGGTTGGGACGATTAAATGAAGACTTGAATACATTAGCGTCCTGCATTCCGAGGTTTTTCTGTATATCGTGTTGCACTTTAGGAGTAGCTGTTGCTGTGAGTGCGATAACGGGTCGAATACCTATCTCGCTGATGATAGGACGTATTCGGCGATATTCCGGTCGGAAATCGTGACCCCATTCGGATATACAGTGTGCCTCATCTACAGCGTAGAATGAAATTGGAACTGTTTTAAGAAATTCTATATTTTCCTCCTTTGTTAATGATTCAGGTGCCACGTACAGAAGTTTTGTTTTTCCGCTGACGATGTCTGCTTTTACTTGCTCTATGGCAGCCTTGTTAAGGCTTGAGTTCAAGAAGTGAGCTACGACATCGTCTTCCGAGAAATTTCTCATTGCATCAACTTGATTTTTCATCAATGCTATGAGAGGAGAGATGACAATTGCGGTACCTTCCATTAACAATGCGGGTAACTGATAACAAAGGGATTTACCGCCGCCTGTAGGCATAAGGACAAAAGTATCATGACCTTCAAGCAGTGACATCATAATTTCTTCCTGGTTACCTTTGAATGTATCAAATCCAAAGTGAAGTTTAAGTGCTTCGGATAAATCTTTCTTTGTAATCATAGTGAGAGGAGAGGTTAATATATGCTATTCTTGTTCTATATTATTTGATATACTTTCGAAATTTGCTTTTTGTAATTGACTGATAACGTAATCTTTATCAATAGACAGTTTTTTAATCTTAGATGACGGAGCTTCATACATTGCATCTATCATTACCGTTTCTACGATTGACCTTAATCCGCGAGCGCCGAGTTTGTACTCTATCGCTTTGTCAACGATAGTATCAAGTGCTTCGTCTGTAAAGCTTAATTTGATTTTATCCATCTTGAATAGCTTTACGTACTGGCGAATAATGGCATTTTTAGGCTCGGTAAGAATTCTGCGAAGTGCTGTCCTGTCCAGAGGGTTAAGATTAGTGAGGATAGGCAGACGACCGATTATCTCCGGTATAAGTCCGAAGGCACGGAGATCCTGTGGTGCAACGTGGTGCAAGAGGTTTTCACGTTCTTCCTTTGACATTCTTCCTGCCTGTGCGTAGCCTACTGCGTGAGTATTTAGTCGCTGTGCTATACGGCGTTCTATTCCTTCAAATGCTCCACCGCAGATAAAGAGGATATTCTTGGTGTTGACCGGTATCATCTTTTGCTCCGGGTGTTTGCGACCGCCTTGTGGCGGAACGTTTACGATAGAGCCTTCAAGGAGTTTTAACAATCCTTGCTGTACGCCTTCACCGCTGACATCTCGTGTTATTGACGGGTTATCGCCCTTGCGAGCTATCTTGTCAATTTCGTCTATGAATACGATGCCTCGCTCGGCAGCAGCTACATCGTAGTCAGCTGCTTGAAGAAGTCTTGTGAGTAGTGATTCAATATCTTCTCCTACGTAACCTGCTTGTGTGAGGACAGTGGCATCGACGATAGTGAACGGCACTTTAAGAAGTTTGGCGATACTTCTTGCGAGGAGTGTCTTACCTGTACCCGTAGGACCAACAAGGATAATATTGCTTTTTTCGATTTCGGTTTCGTCGTCTGACGTGTCTTGTGACAAACGTTTATAGTGATTATAAACTGCTACGGAAAGGAATTTTTTAGCTTCTTCCTGTCCTATAACGTAATTATCAAGGAATTTGCAGATTTCTTGCGGCTTGGGGATATCAGTCATCTTGACTGCGTTCTTTTTTTGAGTGTCAGGCTGTGCGCTTCTGTATTGGTCAAACAGACTGTTAATCTGCTTGGCGCAACTTTCACAGATATATACACCTTCAAAGACCGGAGATGGCACCAACGGCATATCACCGGCGGCAGTACCGGCACAAAAACAGCAAATTTGCGTCTCTTTTTTAGCCATTACTTTTATTGCTTAGCCTTTAAAAGCACATTATCAATCATACCATAGTCCTTAGCTTCCTGAGCGGTCATCCAGTAGTCACGATCAGAGTCGCGATATACTTCTTCATAAGTTTTACCGGAATGAGTTGATATGATTTCGTAAAGTTCTTTCTTCAATATTTGTATTTGCTTGGCAGTGATTTCGATGTCGCTTGCCTGCCCTTGCGCTCCGCCCATCGGTTGGTGAATCATCACTCTTGAGTGTTTGAGGGCAAAGCGTTTACCCTTTTCACCTGCCACAAGGAGGACTGCAGCCATAGATGCAGCCATACCTGTACAAATTGTGGCAACATCGCTGGAAATGTATTGCATAGTGTCGTAAATGCCGAGACCTGCATAAACAGAGCCGCCGGGAGAATTGATATATATTGAGACATCTTTGCCGGGATTGCAAGAATCGAGGTAAAGAAGCTGTGCTTGTATCACATTTGCCGTATAATCATTAACTTCTGTGCCGAGGAAAATAATGCGGTCCATCATCAATCTTGAAAATACGTCCATCTGAGCAACGTTGAGCTGACGTTCTTCTATAATGGTAGGGTTAATGTAACTTGACACGATGCCGGAAGCAGCTGCCTGAGAGTTAAGTGCAGCTGCAGCCTGGTCAAATGCCAAACCGTTATTTCCCAAATGTTTTACTGCGAAATTTCTAAAATCTTTATCCATATTGATTTTCTTTTTTTCTTAATCGTAGTCAAAGTTACGATTTTATTTTGATATATCAAATCTTTTTTATCTTATTGCCAATTATTTTCCACGGCTATTTCATTAAAAATTATTGCATAATAGAAGATATTGTCATCATGGTTCAGTGACGCACGGAGATGAGAAACACCATATAAGCACAGAATGCGCCATACGGTGTTAAATACGTTCCTCCGGAAT
>JALEMF010000035.1 GCA_022768005.1 Bacteroidales bacterium
GCAATAAAGTAACTTTTTGGTCGGCTTTTTCGGAAAATTCAACTAATAGCATTAACTTTGCATAAAAGAAAATCTTAACACTTAACACCAAAAATATTATGGCAACAAAACCATTTAAATATCAGGAAATGTTTCCTCTTGGCAAGGATACAACTGAATATTATCATTTGACATCAGACTACGTTAAAGTAGAAAAATTCGGTGATCGCGAAATTCTTGTAGTTGACCCTGAAGCACTTCGCGTACTTGCACGTCAGGCTACTCATGACAATTCGTTTATGCTCCGTAGGGAACATAACCAAATGGTAGCCAAAATACTTCATGACCCTGAAGCAAGTGAGAACGATAAGTTCGTAGCACTTACGATGCTTCGTAATGCAGAAATAGCAGCCAAAGGTCAGTTACCGTTCTGTCAGGATACGGGTACTGCAATCGTGATGGGTAAGAAAGGTCAAAATGTCTATACAGGCGGTCATGATGAAGAATATCTGTCTCATGGTGTTTATGATACATATACGACAGATAATCTCCGCTATTCACAAAATGCACCGCTGAATATGTACGATGAAGTCAATACCGGCTGTAACTTGCCTGCACAGATTGACTTGTACTCAGTAGATGGTGATGAATATAAATTTGTGTTTGTAGCCAAAGGTGGTGGTAGTGCAAACAAGACGTATTTGTACCAGGAGACAAAGGCTATTATTAATCCAAAGACACTTGTGCCGTTCCTTGTAGAAAAAATGAAGACACTCGGCACAGCCGCATGTCCGCCTTACCACATTGCATTCGTAATCGGTGGTACATCAGCAGAAATGAACCTTGCGACAGTGAAGAAAGCATCTGTGAAATATTACGATGCACTTCCAACAGAGGGTAATGAACTCGGTCACGCTTTCCGTGATGTAGAACTTGAAAAAGAACTTCTTGAAGCATCTCGCAAGATAGGTCTCGGCGCCCAATTCGGAGGTAAATACTTTGCACACGATATCCGTGTAATCCGTTTGCCTCGTCACGGAGCTTCATGTCCTATCGGTATGGGGGTATCTTGCTCTGCAGACCGTAACGTTAAGGCGAAAATAAATCGTGAAGGACTTTGGATTGAAAAACTCGATTCAAATCCGGGTGAACTTATCCCTGAAGAACTCCGTAAGGCAGGTGAGGGTGATGTAGTAAAGATTGACCTTAACCGTCCGATGCCGGAAGTGCTTGCAGAACTTACAAAATACCCTGTGTCAACACGTTTGTCTCTTAACGGAACAATCATCGTAGGACGTGATATCGCACACGCAAAAATCAAAGAACGCCTTGATCGCGGCGAGGAGATGCCTCAATATCTTAAGGAACACCCTATCTACTACGCAGGACCTGCAAAGACTCCGCAAGGTATGCCTTCCGGTTCATTCGGTCCTACAACAGCAGGCCGTATGGACCCGTACGTAGATTTGTTCCAAAGCCACGGTGGTTCTATGATAATGATTGCCAAAGGTAATCGTAGCAAGCAAGTAACAGATGCGTGCCATAAGCATGGCGGTTTCTACCTTGGTTCAATTGGTGGTCCGGCAGCAGTGTTGGCATCAAATTCCATAAAGAAAGTAGAACTTCTTGAGTATCCGGAATTAGGAATGGAAGCGATTTGGAAAATCGAAGTTGAAAACTTCCCAGCATTTATTCTCGTAGATGATAAGGGTAATGATTTCTTTACTCAGATAGCCGAAAAATGTGCTTCTTGCCCTATTGCAAAGAAATAAGGAGATAATATGATAGATTGAAAAAGGCGCACCGACAGGAGCGCCTTTTTTTATATGGCTTAGTAACCTAAACAGTCCATAAGGCTATCCATATCACCGCCATTTTCTTTCCAATCTTCGTAATCACCATAGTTACCGTCTGTTAAAGCGTAAAAGGTGTCACGTTCATAATCGTTGTCGTCAGACGAATCGTAGTAATCGTCATAATAATCATCGTTGTACATAGTGTGTTAAGTTTTTTAGGTTGTTTGATTCTTTTGATTCCATATATCACTATAAAGAATATGTAAACAAGAATTTGTTATAAAAAATCGCTTAGGGCTAAAAAGCTAAAGGGGGCAAGCTATAAAAAATGACGCTTAACTTCACAGTCAAGCGTCACTGAATAAACAATTATTAACTAAATTTATGCTATTAGGATGTATATGTTATTCAATTTGGATAGGTAATTCTCTGTCGATACTGAGGTCGAGAGATATAAGAGTTTCAGTGCCTGTAATGCCGTGGATTTGTTGTATTTTATTGTTCAGCAAGTCCATAAGATGTTCGTTGTCGCGTGCATAAAGTTTGATAAACATTGTGTACGGACCGGTGGTGTAATGACATTCAACAACTTCTGGGATTTTCTCAAGTTGCGGAACGACATCGCGGTACATGGCACCTCTCTCAAGGTTAATACCGATATATGTACACGTAGTGAAGCCGAGTGCTTTGTGACTAACGTGATAGCCTGAGCCGGTAATTACTTTGAGGTCAATAAGACGCTGTATTCTTTGATGAATGGCAGCGCGAGAAACGCCACACACAACGGCGATATCCTTAGACGGAGTACGCGCATTGTGCATAATAATTTGCAAGATTTGTTTATCTATTTTGTCAATTTTTTCCATGTTGGTTAACTGTTGGTATGTTAGGCATCAGATTTTGTGCAAATTTAATAATTATTTTTGAAATTCGTTGTAATAGTTGTTGAAAATAAAGTTAATGATATTACTTCTCATGGTGGTGTACAATGTGCTTACCATGAGTTATTTACGGCTGAAAGTCTCCGCCTTTCTTTGAAACAGTAACCTTTTTACTCACTGTAGTGTGTATTTTTAAGTGAAAGCGGTGTGCGCCGTTTTTTGCACATTTATTTGATGTGGAAAAATACTTGAATAAATATTTATAGCTAATAATAAATACAAAAGTAATCAAAATTATATCACTGTGCCGTTCAAGTTTGCACAACCTGTGGTGATATCACAAGATATATGCTCGGCATACGTACTCCGCTTCTCAGGTTTCAATGATCCTGATAATGTGACATACTTTGCACCTTATCAATCAGCCGTAGATAACCCTGACGGTTTTGCTTTAGGTTGGGTTCAGAAAGAAATTACCATGAATGGTGAAACAAAAAGTTCTCTTACTCCTGTGGCTTACTATTCAGGTTTCCAATCATTCGCAATTATGGTTGACGGTGCTTACCCATGGCTTGATGCAGATGCAGATAAGGCAGATATTTCAGAAAGCGGTGTATGTGAAATTGCACTCGGCAGCTACTACGATGGTTCTGAACTTATGGCAACTCAAGAAGATGGCAGCGCATTACCTGAATGGCTCGCAGTGACATTCTCAGGTCGCTACAATGAAGCAAAAGCAGTCTTTACCGCTAAGGGTGACAAGGCCGGAACTTGCAATGTCAAAATTGCCGCTCCGGGTGTAGAAAAGGTTATCACAGTTTCTTACGATGGCAGTGCTTCTGTAGAATTTGTAAGCGCAGATGCCGTAAATGGTGAATCACAAGTTTACAATCTTACAGGTCAAAAAGTAGTCGGAACTCCTTCAGCAGGTCTTTACCTCGTACGTAAGGCTGATGGTAAAGTCTATAAGCAAGTAGTGAAATAATAACGTGTTATCATAAACGATGAAAAGGTGTCGGGATTCGGTTCCCGGCACCTTTTTTATAAGATTCAAGCGCAACAAAGGACGAAAATGGCAAAAGGAGACTGCTGATGTATTTTGCACTTATTAACTTTGGTGCGCGCAGATTTTACACAGGTTGCATGGTAAATTTGCAATGTTTTAAGTGGTAAACATACCAATATTAATAAATCTATAACCTAAACCTTTATGCTTAATCTAAACATTTCAGTCTCAGAGACTTTAAAACAAATTTATGCATCGTCGGCACTTCACTGTTACGTCAATGCAAACAAGGCAGTGAAGCCGGCAATGCTGACACCGGACCGTAAAGCGGCATTGCATTTGCTGGTGCGAGATGCGTTCAGTTTTGTAATAGTTGATATGCTGCCTTGTGTGGCATCAACATCAACATCTATTGATGACAAAGATGAAATACTATCAGTGAATCTTGACCTTAAAATTCAAAAGGGAGAAGGGTTGTTGGTGTCAAAACTTGTGGAAAGTGCTATTGCGTTTTACACACTCCACCTTGTGTATGTGGGTGAAGACAATTCGTTGTCCGGCGAATACGAAAAGCGAGCGGAGGACTGTATGCGCAAATTGCTGGAATACACACGCAATTCAAAGTTAGACATTATCAGTAATGTTACACCTTATTATTTATGATTAGTACTATGCTTACACAGATTATTGAAGAAATGGAGATGCGCGAATTCGTCATCAGACTTGTGTTTACGTATGCTGCTGTAATAGTGGCAATGATAATAGACTTTATTTCCGGCTTGAGAAAAGCGCAAAAAGCACATATTGCAACAACTTCTCGCGGGTATAAAATGACATGTACCAAGGCTTATCAGTATTTTTTCCCGATGTTGTGCCTCACTTGTGTAGATGTAATCGGTTCAGTGGTCCTTTCGTACCCTGCGTTTACAATGATTATGGCGGCTTTTAATATTTTCTGCGAGTGGAAATCCGTATTGGAAAGTACTGCAGATAAGAAGAAAATGAGAGATTTGGGTTCGGCGTTATTATCCGTTCTTGAAGAAAAACCGGAATTTGTGAAGACGATGTTACACTTTTTAAAAGACGATGATTCAAAAGATGATGAGGAAGATAAATGAAATTATAGTGCATTGCACAGCCACTCCTGAGGGAAAAGACGTCAAGGCTTCAGATATACGTCGTTTTCACGTGGAGGGTAAAGGTTGGAGAGATATAGGCTATCATTACGTTGTAGGTCTTGACGGACGTGTTGAACCCGGTCGTGACGAGTCAATAGCAGGTGCGCATTGTAAAGGTCATAACCGCAATTCCATTGGAGTGGCGTACGTGGGAGGCGTAGCGAAAGACGGTAAGACACCAATGGATACGCGTACCGAGGTGCAAAAACGGTCGTTGATAGAATTATTGAAGTCTTTATTGGAAAAATTTCCGGGGGCAAAAATATATTCTCATCGTGAATTTGCGAATAAGGCATGTCCTTCGTTTGATGCTACAAGAGAATATTCTGGACTGTGTAAGACGGTGATATTATTTTTTCTGCTTAATGTCTGCTCGGCATGCGGGGCGCGTAAGACCGGCATAACTTCACAAACGGCTGAATATGCCGAGACAACTGAAAGTATGACAGTTAACGAAAGCGTATCAGACAGTGATGCGTCAAGCATATTGCTGAGTGCTGACTCGGTGGTAATCACAGCTGTTAAGGATTCAGTTCCGCTGAGGATCGTGGCGCATAGACCTCAAAAAGAAGTAAAAAGGAGTTGTAACAGATTTGTGCAGACAGTGATTAAGAGTGATGTTAATGATGTGAAAACAGTGAAGAGTAAAGATGTAGTTACGAAGGAAAAAGGTGTTTTGCCTTGGCTGATATTGCCGATATTCTGTCTGGTGTCGGTAATATATATAATCAGGAAATGCAGTTCATAATGGATATTTACTGCGTGTCTTAGTGCCTGATTATTGGTTGGATTGTTTTAGGCGTTAATTGCAGTTAATGCGTGAGTTGAACATTCACAAAGCATTGTTCCTATAAACGAAAGCCTCTGATATTTCACGAGAGTGGATATCGGAGGCTGTGTTTTTTGAAATTTGAAATATACATCTATCAAATGCTACCAAGGTCATGGCTCTTTGATGACGTACAGCATCGGTGACTTAGACAGACCGCACCTCTCCGAGGTGCGAGTGGTGGAGGTGGCTATTCTGTCACCGCATGTCGCACTTCGTGCTTATACGGTGTTACTTACGGCTGAAAGTCTCCGACTTTCTTTGATTGCGTAAATTCTTCAGTATCAGGGATAGAGCGCACATCTCCGACTTTCTCTGATGATGTTGTCTTTTTTCTCAATGTACTGTATATTTTCAAATGAAAGAGCTATGTGAAAAATGATATTAAAATGATTTTTATTTATAAATAGGGAGTGCTGCACTTTTTTTAGTGCAGCACTCCTTGTAATTCCAAACAAATATGATTATTGAATCATTACTTTAAGAGGAGTGCGCTGATCAGGCACTGTGATGAGATATACACCGTAAGGGAGTTCTACTGTGTCATCGTTTTCTACAACAGGCAGGTTCATAATCATTTTGCCTGTCATATCAAAAATAGATACGTTATGCTGAGGTTGTGAGCAAACGAATCTTACTCCGCCCGGGATATTGGCAGTGCCGAGCTGCATATCAGCTTCGATGCCTGTAACACCGGCGTGTTCAACGAAGATAACGTTTGAAGGCTCAGAGCGATAGCCTAAGCGAACGGCTTGAACTGTGTAGCTTTCAGAAGTAGAACTTGCGAAATCTTCAATTTCAACAAAGTTGTCTTCAGTTTCAATTTCTTCTTGTGAAGAAACGCCGTTATTCATACGAGTGCGAGTAACGATATATCCGTCAACTTCTCCTTCAGCAGCTTCCCAGTTAGCAACGTAAGAGTTTTCCTGAATATCTGTAGCAGGGAGTGCTTTTACAGGTTTGACAGTAGGTACTTCGCAACATTCGGCATTCAGGACAATACCGCGAGAACCTGTGATTCCACCGTCGGAAATGATGAGTTTTGAAGTATGTTTACCTACGGCATTAGGAGTGTAAGTGATTTCAAGTTCGTAGCCTGTAGGGGTGTTGATTTTGCTTGTGGAGATAGACTTTGTAGGGATAGAGAACAATGCCTTGTCCGCAGTAGAGAGTGCTAAAGATACAGAGCCTGTAAGATTTTCACCGCGGAAAAGGAGGCGAGCGGTAGTAGATTGACCGATAGCTACTTGTCCGAAGTCAAGAGTCATACCTTGCACCGGAGTGATGAGGTTTGGATCGCCTGAAGGTTCGCCACCTGTATTTGATTCGTAGAAAAGTTGTCCTTTCTTGTTACCCCAGATGTATTCGGCAAGGTCAGGATAGTCAATGAACGGGTTACGGTTATTTTGAATTTTGTAAACTTCTTCGTTACGGTTGTATTCCTTTTCACTTGGTGGATCTTCGCGGTGCCATTTAAGGAGAAGGTTAATAGCCCAAGAAGTGAGGGTAGGGTATGTGTTTTGCTGCACCATGTAGGTGTATTTCCAAGTAAGATTTTGGTAGCAGCATACCATATACATATATGCGCGGGCGAGGTCGCCTTTGTATCTGTCGTCCGGCTCGAAAACTTTTTGTGCACCGCCGCCTTGACCTGTGACAGGCGTACCGACTTTAGAGCAGCCGTTGTCAAAAGACGGAGTGGCAACTTCTCCGAGCGGATAGTTCAGTTTAGCGGAGTTTGCTTTTACTTCAGAAGGGTATAAGTGATTTAGATCCACGTAAGCGGGAGTGGAAGTATCGCCGCCCCACCAGCTTTTCGGGAAAGAGTGTTCACGGTTCAAACCGCTGAAAGACGGGAGGTAGAAATTTTGGTTGCTGTACATATCCCACCAGCGGTTAGTGCCGTCGTTGTAAACGTCTGTAATTCTGAAATATTGAGGAAGTGCGTTGTAAGACGATACGAGGGTATGGTCTTTAAGCAAATTGTGAATGGCTGTTTTTAAGTTTGCTTCGGATTTTCCGTTAAGTGACTTGTAGTAACCGGCGGGAATGTCTGCAAATGCGGTAAAAAACGATAAGCAAAGTGCTATCGTCGCAAAAAGATTTCTTAAAGTGAGATTTTTCATGAAAAACGCTTTATGTTTGGTTTATGGAATTATACTAAATAATTAATCGGATTATTTTTTAGTGACGTTCTACAAAGTTAGTGTAAATCTTCTTATATGTTAATGAGTTATCAATGTTTTTAATGTTATTTAACTGTATGGGTGTGGGATTGAAGAATTTCGGGAAGGGCAAAAAGGGCTACAAAGGTATTTTATTATTTGCAAAAAAATAAGGACTGCGCCGAGCGGTGCAGTCCTTATAGTATTATCAGCTGATTGATTAGAGTGCTTTGTCTTTAGAACCAAGTACGTATTCAATTTTGTGCTTGTAAAGTTTTTCCATGTTGTCACGTGCCGGACCGAGGTATTGACGAGGGTCAAATTCAGCAGGTTTTTCAGCGAATACTTTACGGATAGCAGCAGTCATAGCAAGACGGCTGTCAGAGTCGATGTTGATTTTGCAAACTGCGCTCTTGGCTGCCTTACGGAGTTGTTCTTCAGGAATACCGATAGCATCAGGAAGTTTGCCACCGTATTTGTTGATAGTGTCAACTTCTTCTTGTGGAACTGAAGAAGATCCGTGGAGTACGATTGGGAAGCCCGGGAGCTTAGCCATAACAGCGTCAAGAACGTCGAATGCCAATGGAGGCGGAACGAGTTTGCCCTCAGCGTTACGAGTACATTGTTCCGGAGTAAATTTGTAAGCACCGTGAGAAGTACCGATAGAGATAGCGAGTGAATCGCAGCCTGTGCGAGTAGCGAAGTCGATAACTTCTTCAGGGTCAGTGTAAGTGTGGTGGTCTGCAGAAACTTCGTCTTCAACACCTGCAAGTACACCAAGTTCACCTTCAACAGTTACGTCAAATTGGTGAGCGTAGTCAACAACTTGTTTAGTGAGGGCAACGTTTTCTTCGTATGGGAGGTGGCTACCGTCAATCATAACGGAAGAGAAACCGTTGTCAATACATGATTTGCAAAGTTCGAAGCTGTCACCGTGGTCAAGGTGAAGTACGATTTGCGGATGTTCCCATCCAAGTTCTTTAGCGTATTCTACAGCACCTTGAGCCATGTAGCGGAGGAGTGTAGCGTTAGCGTAGTTACGTGCGCCTTTTGAAACTTGGAGGATAACCGGTGAGCGGTCTTCAGCTGCAGCTTTGATGATAGCCTGAAGTTGTTCCATGTTGTTAAAGTTAAACGCAGGAACTGCGTAACCGCCTTTGATTGCTTTGGCAAACATTTCACGAGTGTTTACCAAGCCTAATTCTTTGTAGCTAACCATTTTGTAAATTGATTATATAAAGATGAATAAATTTTCTGACCACAAAGGTAACGCTTTATTTTTATAATATAAAATTTGCTATCATTTTTATTATTTTTTAATGGTGGAGGGCTGATACTGCAAAGGCTAAAAGGGCAGCAAGGAGGGGGCTATCCTGTCACCGCATTGCGCACTACGTGCTTATACGGTGTTACTTACAGCCGAGCCTCGCCGAGGCTCTTTGCATATATAACTTTTTAAGTATCAGCACAGACCGCACCTCCCCGAGGTGCGAGTGGTGGGCGGCTATCCTGTCACCGCATGGCGCACTACGTGCTTGCCCTTAGTTACTTTCGGCTGAAAGTTTCAGATTTTTTGGTGTTTTGTTATTTGGTGTTTTCTTCTTGTTGCTCTTGATTTAGTCGGAATTGTTCGACTTCTTCGCTTGACGGGCGGTAGTCGTCGGTGAGTTTTATTTTCATTTCATCGAATCCTTTGCCATATACGCCATTGACGTTTGCTTGTGTTACGAGTGCGTTATTGTCGATGGATTTAATAATGCGGAAGATGGTCACGGATTCAATTTTACGGCACATTACGATGAGCATTTTGACTTCTTGTTTGCTGTACCAACCCATACCTGAAATGACGGTGCAGCCGCGATGTGCATCATTGTTAATAGCGTTTGCTATTTCTCTCCATTTGGGTGAGAAAATTGTGAACTGCACAGCCTGTCGGTTCGTGTTTATCATAAAGTTTGCTACGTTTGACACGATGAAGAGAGTGACGAAGCCGAAAACTACGTTGTCAAGTGTGGCGTCAGGTACGATGAAGTAGATTGCGGATACGATGGTGAAGTCAACGTAAAGCATTGTACGGCCAATGGATACGTTGCTACGCTTTGCTACCATTGCTGCTATGATATCCGTGCCTGCAGTAGAGCCGTTATGTACAAATGCCAGTCCGATACCTATACCGCAAAGTATGCCGCCTAAGATTACGTTCATGAATTTTTGCTCGGGAATAAACGGCTCGGGGAAATATGGCACCATAATACCGATTACGAGTGATATTATTGTTGCACCGAACAATGTGCGGAGTACGAATTGTTTTCCTACAATTCTATATGCCATAGCCAGGAGGGTGAGATTTACAGCATACATGGTGACGGCAATAGGTACTCCGTAGCCGAATAGTCTCAGTGACAGATAATAAACGTCCTGTCCTAATCCGGCCATACCTCCTATGACTACTTGTTCAGGATTTAAGAATGCTGAAAATCCTAAACCGTAAATGAGGATACCAACTACGATGAAAAAGTAGTCTTTCGTGGTCATCCAAAAATTATTTTTGTTCCGTTGCATTATACTAAGGTTTGTTTATGCAAATGTACGCATTATTTACGGTGATTATATCTTTTTCTTGAATTTTTTTTGACTTTGATTTATGATTAAAGGGCTGGAATGGATAAATGGCTCAGAAGTACTGATTTGTGTGTAATACTATAAATAAAAAAAATGCCGTATCGCCTTTGATACAGCATTTTTTATTTATTGATTACGTGTTATTTTACGAATTTCAAAGTAGCTGATTTTTCAGCAGCGTTGATTTTTACGATGTACAATCCTACTGTGAGTTTTGTCAAATCTACAGTGCTGTCAGTACTTACGGATTTAATGAGCTGTCCGGCAGCATTATAAACTGTTACATCTGCTTTTACTCCGTTGAGGTAGAGAATGTTATCTTTGATGCTGAAACCGTCTGCTTCAACATCGGAAACGCCACCTTCGTTGCCTCCGTAAACGGCGGAAATAACAGGAGAGTAAGCGGATTTAACCAAATTACCTTTAGCATCTTTGAACTGAACGAGAGCGCGGAAATAGTAAGTTGTTCCGACAGTCCAGAATGTAGTGGAACTTGTGAGGTCTGAAATAGGTCTTGAAGTCCACACGCCTGTGTTTGTGATGTCGGTGAGCTTTGTTCTTGCCGGGAAAGTCTTTTTCTTTGCAACTTCAAATGTTACTTTGTCAGCACCTTCCACTTTGTCAGCAATGATGACGTTGTTTCCGAAGAATTCTCCGCCTTCAGTAGGGTAAGAGATTACAGTAGGAACTACGTCAGCTACCCTTGTGGTGAAATTTATTATAGGTGAATAAATTTGCGCACCTTCTTTCTCGTAGGTAAAGCGAACGAAGTATTTTGTGTTGCTTCCGAGTGAGTAAGGTTCTACGGTGTGTGTGCCGCTGTTAACTTCCTTTGAATATACGATTTTAGAGAAGTCGTTGACGCTTGAGATTTCGAGCGTTACATTTCTGTCAGCGGGAGACCATGTGATGGTAGGAGTCAAAGATTGGTTAACAGAGCCGTCTTCAGGACTTGTAGCGTGAACCATTATGGACTTGAACGGAGTCGGCTCTGACACACCGTCAACGTATCCGTTAGCCATTGCGCGCACTCTCCAATAAAGTTGTACGTCAACAGGGAGGAGTTCAAACACTGTAGTTACGAGTGAAGTGGCAGTAGTTTGTCCTGTTGCCACCATTTTCTTGAAGTCCTTGTCGTAAGCAACTTCAACGGTGTAGATAGTAGCATTAGGGACAGGATTCCAAATGAAAGTGAAAGGAGCTTCAATAGTTTCATTTGCAGCCGGAGTTTTGACAACCGGAGTGTCAAGCGGCTTTGTGGCGATACCTGCGAATGCTGCAGTATATTCGTATCCGTATCTGTCGTAAACGCAGATAGCGTAGTTGTAGCCTGCGAGTTTGTTTTCAGGGATAGTGTAAGAAGTGTCGTAAGAAACGCCGAGGAGGTATTCCACTTCTTGCTGGAAGTTTTCTACGGCTATTGTGGTAGGCACTGCATATACTGTGTAGCGAGCGTTATCGTATCCGTCCCAAGTGATAACATTTCCATTAACCTTTATATTCTTAACCGGACCCGGGTTATTTCCTGCTTTGTAGCCGAGATTCGGAGTCAAACACGGAGTGTTGAACACAGTTTTGCGCAAAGCGTGACCGAATAGAGGTGCAGTCTTGTAAACGTATTTTGTAGAGTAGAAGATAGAGCCCGGATTACCGTCAAGAGAGGATTCACGGTTAATTCTTACTTCATTTACGTATTCGCTGAAACTTGAAGAGTTAGGTCCGGAAGATTTTAGACCGATTTTATTCTTGATGCTTCTTTCGTTCATTGACATTGCTTCTTCTTCAGGGCTGCGGCTTGAAGAAGTAAGTGAAGAGATAGAGTGAGAGATGTAAATCTGACGATTGAATTGTGCTGCAACTTCACTCCACCATGGCACTGCTTGTGCATAGTCCGTGCTATATCCGATAGTCCAATACACTTGCGGAGAGATGTAGTCGATGGAACGGTCTTTGAGCCATTGCAGCGGTTCAGCGTAAATACCGTCGTACTGCCAGTCAGAGCCTGTAGGACAAGGCTTTACGCCGTATTTAGTAGCGACACCGGCAGATGTACAAGCGATACCGGCAGGAGAGATACCAAAGCGAACCCACGGTTTAACTTCCTGAATCATATCATGTACGCTCTTAATCATATTGTTAACGTTGTCGCGTCTCCAGTCTTTTCTTCCAAGAGTACCGCCTGCAGCGAGGTATTCATCGTACTGTGTTTGGTCAGCCTCGTCAGTTGTTCCTTGCAAGTAGAAGTAGTCGTCAAACATAATACCGTCAACATCGTAGTTTGTGATGATTTCCTTGATGATGTCCACGATACGTTGAGTAACTTCCGCTTTGCCCGGATTAAGGATAGACATACCGCCTTGGTCAATAAGCCAATCGGGGTGATCCGTGCGGTAGCAGCCCGGAAGTCCGTTCCACTGTCCGATAACGGATTCGTATCTGTAAGGGTTAAGCCACGCATGACATTCCATACCGCGCTTGTGACATTCTTCAATCACGAATTGGAGTGGGTCATAGCCGGGGTCATTACCACGCTTAGTAACGAGGTCTTCAGACCAAGGTTCAAAACTTGATTTATAGAAAGCATCAGAGCGACCGCGAACCTGGAATGAAACGGCATTAAAGTTGTTTATTTGCAAAGAGTCAAGCAAGGTAATCATTTCTTTTTTCTGCAATGCAATTTGTGCAGGCTTATTGGATTCGATAGTGCCGATCTTGCTTGAAGGCCAGTCAAGTTGCCAAACGGTGGCAAGCCAAGTTGAACGCATTTCGCGTTTTACCGGTGTATCTGCCGCTTTGGCAGATGTAATTCCTGAAATTACGGCTATTGCGATTAAAAACAGGAGATTGATTTTCTTCATGTTCTGGATTTTGAGAGTGAGTCTTTATGTTTTTATTTTAATTTGCAAAAATACAATTTTCGGTAGCATTTATCGGGATATGTTGTGCTGATTTTGCATAAATTAAATTTTATTTATGAATTTTTAGGATCGAGGGGTTGGAAAGGGTAAAAAGGGCTTCAAGGGCTATGAAGGGCGAAAATGGATTCCGGGACTTCAAGAACTGTAACCCCCGGACATATCTATCCTACGATTTTCTGCCGAAATCGGCGGGGATTTCGCCCCATTTATCAGTTTCCCATTTGATGATAGGATTATGAATAGGGTGGGTTAAAATCCAGCGGTTTGCACGGGCGAGCATTTCGTGGATTTTGATGTTGTCGGAGGTTAGTTGGAGTTTTGAGTTATGTCCTCTTTTTTTTATCCAAGAAATGGCGTTACGACTGTCGGAATAAATGGGCGTATTCTTGTCGCCTTGCTTATCCAGCAGAGCTAATGCGTGGATAAGTGCGAGGTATTCAGCCACGTTGTTTGTTCCGTCTTTAAGCGGACCAACGTGGAAGATTTCTTCACCGGTGCCTACTTTCACGCCACGGTATTCCATCAGTCCGGGGTTGCCGGAACAAGCACCGTCAACGGCAATGGCGTCAAGGCGAATTTCCGGAAAAGCTTCATAGTTTATAATGCTACTTTGATGTTCAGCAATCTTTTTGAAAAAAGAGAGTTGCTCTATTGGGTCTCCTCTGTAAGCCGCTATTGCTTCTTCCTGAGTTTTGAAAGATTTATATTTAGCATTAGGGTAGCCGTTTATTTGGAGTTTACATTCTTCCCAAGAATCATAAATTCCCGGGGCGCCACCGTTCCAAACAACGTAAAATTTTCTGTTATCAGCCATTAATGTTTTAAATGTATTTATGAAAATTGAAGCAATAGTCTTATATCAACAGCCCTCATTCGCGCCACTTCCGCAACCTTTCTGTTTGTGACTTTGCCGAGGAATGTAAAGACAGCATCTTGAAGTCCGGAAGAGAGTTTAAGTGCGTTGGAAACACCGTCAAGTGTGACAATCTCGTCAAGCATAGTAATAAAAGTGTCGCTCAACGCCATAGCAGCGGTTCGAGGCACGGCACTGCCGGAATGAATGTAGCAAACGCGAGTGGTCCCGTCGATGGTATTGTCGCCCGACTTTGCAGCACTAAGGTTTACCGTAGGCATTGACGGGAAAGTAGTGCCTTCGTTGCAGCTGAGGTCAAATGTGATAACACCCTTTTTCATCGTAGAGACGATATCCGAGTTGAATTTAACTGGGTGATTAACATCGGTGATGATGACAACGTCAGCCGTAGTAAATGCTTTTTGTACGGCACGAGGGTGGAGCGAAGCACCGATAGTCTGGTTGCCGAGTTCTTTCAGTGCAGCACGGAGGCGGTATGTGTCGCTGTCGAACATGTTCACTATCGCACCTGCCCCCATTGCAGAACGAGCTGCGGCAACAGCAGCTATTCCTGAGCCTACAATGGTGATTTCGCAAGGTAATATACCGGCGATTCCGCCTAATAGTATTCCCTTTCCGTTCACGGCATCAGCAAGAAGTGAAGAAGCAATCGCAATAGCGGCTCTTCCGTCTATCTCGGAAAGAATGTCTGCAAACGGTTTGTTTCCGTGTTCATCGCCTATAAGGTCAATAGCCACGGCTATAATCCCTTGCTGAATAAGTGCGTTAACGTATTCGCGAGTTTGACTTTCAATGTGAAGAATAGTGAGCAATAAAGCTCCGCGACGGAGTTTTTTTATGTCTTTATTGTCAAGTGGGGCAAGGTGAATAACGATGTCGCACATTAGAGATTCCTCACGGGAAACGATTTTTGCACCCTGTCGGGAATAACTGTTGTCCGGATAATGAATTGAGTCAGCTGCACCGGATTCCATTTTTATGGTAAATCCTTTTTCCACGAGGATATTCACCGCTTCCGGCGTCAGTGGAAAACGTTTTTCGGAATTGTTATCACACTTGGGGAGTCCTATGCTGAAAATACGGTGCTGTGACTGTATTTTCTGCATTTCAGGTATCGGAATGTGTTGGTCGGCGTACTGTTGCATAACTCAAAATATTATAAATTAAGGGCGCAGTCCGAAAGTTTTAATAAAATCCGTTATTGTTGCTTCAATTTGCATTTCGTCCTCCAGATTTTCGGCTGAAAAAGAGAATGAAGCCTTGGAATAGTATTTGGAGCGCTCTGCGAGCGTGTGAGAGATGTAATATTTAAGCTCATCGGGGTTCATAGTCGCAATAAGCGGACGGCGGTCTCTGCCGGATAAAAGTCTTGAAAACAGTCGTTCTTCGGAGACAGTGAGCAGGATGGTTTTTCCGGCATTATTCATCGTTTCCATATTGTTTCCGAAGCAAGGCGTACCACCTCCGCAAGCGATAATGATATTATTTTTGCAAGCCAATTCCTTAATGCTTTCGCTTTCAAGAGTGCGAAATGCCTGTTCCCCTTTTTTAGCAAAGAATTCGCGGATAGTCATACCGATGCGTTCCGTGATGTAGTCATCTAAATCCACAAATTCGTATCTGCTGCCGATTTTATTTTTCAGCGCATTGCAGATGGTAGTTTTGCCGGAACCGGGGAAGCCGATAATGAAAATGGGCTTGGTCATAATAAATATTATATTACTTTTTGTCTTTCAGTAAATCACGAATTTCAGTGAGGAGTTTTTCTTCATTAGAAGGTTCCGGTGCGGCAGCCGGCTTTTCTTCCTCTTTCTTTTTTAGTTTGTTGAGCATGCGGATAGCAATGAAAATGCACAATGCAATGATAAGGAAGTCAACGATGTTTTGGATAAACATACCGTACTGCAATTTTACAGCTTCAGCCACAATGTTGCCTTGAGTGTCGAGTTCGGCAGGGTGAAGCTCGAATGCTAAGTCAGTGAAATTAACGCCGCCGGTGAGAATGCCGACAACAGGCATTATGATGTCATTAACAAGAGATGTGACAATTTTTCCGAATGCGCCACCAACGATAACACCGACAGCCATGTCGATAACGTTGCCGCGCATAGCGAAGTCCTTAAAATCTTGGATAAACTTTCCCATAATAGTAAAACGTTTTTATATGATTTACGCAAAGTTAATTACTTTATTTAATTTTTGCAAATAAGGGCGTTAACTTTGTGAAACCATCAGTGTAAAGTGAATATTAACCATCTATATTTCGGGTCAATAGTGAAAGAGCGGAAAATGTGGATTAGTACTTCGTAAATATAGATGCTAATTTGCTGATTATTACGCAAATATACAGTTTTAGAATGAAATTCCCGTCATAATTGATTGATATACAATAATATAGACTCTATACAGAAAAAGCGAAAGATTTTTTAAGTGTCTAATTCCTATAACTGCTTGATATATATCGCGTTAAAGGGTATAAAAAGTCAAATTATTTTTAGGTAAAATTTTGGCGAATATGAAATCGATCGCTAAATTTGCAATTGAATTTAATTTTAAAAGATGTATAATTTCTTCATTTAAAACGCATAAATATTCGCTACGTTCTTAGTGAATTTATGTTTTGTATAGAATCTCAAGAACCTTAATCTTTTGTGCAATGATTTACGATACACTATGAAAAACCACTAATAGGAGTAGTTTAAAATCCGGATGCGTGCTGGTTTAAGCGTCCGGATTTTTTACGTTAAAAATTTCAGCAACATCAGCAACACATTATATATAATAAAGAAAATACATAATATATAATGAAGAAAATACATAATCCGTAATATCGAGATATATAGATAAATAACGCAAAAGTCCAAAATAGCGATGAAAATGCGATAAATCTTAATTTTTTTTTGTCAAGAATAGAAAAAAAACGTATCTTTGTGCGCTTAAAGTGACCTAATGAAACGCGTCACTTAAATTATATACCCGAAAAATTAAAAATAACACATAAATAAATGGCAACATTAGAGAAAATCAGAAACAGGTCAGTGCTACTGTTCACAATTATCATCGTAGCACTTCTCGCCTTTATTCTTGGTGACTTCTTCAATTCATCAAGAACCTTATTCGGTCCGGGTACTGCAGCAGCAGAAGTTGCAGGCGAAAAGATTGATATTCATGAGTTTAACCGCCGTGTGGAAGAACAGCATCAATCAATGCAGGCACAAGGCTACACCGCTATTGATAATGCTCGTTTACAGTCATCAGTAATGTCTCAGATGCTTTATGAAGCTCTTATGAAAAAAGAACTTGATAATCTGGGAATAACAGTTACTGATAAGGAACTTTCAAAGGCAATGTCAGGTGAAACGACTCTTCCAATGGTTACTCAATTTATAGGTCAATACGGATTCCAACGTACTGAAGATTTTTATGATTTGGCTTATAATCCTGCAAAGTACCAAGTACCACAAGAACAGGCTGTTCAGTTACAACAAGCTTGGCAAGAACTTGAAAAGAACGTAGCAGAACAACTTAAGGCATATAAGTTCCAAAGTCTCTTTGCCGGTGCTCTTGTAGCAAATAAGCTTGATGCAAAGGCATTGTTTGAAGAAAATTCAACTGTATCTACTATTGAATACGCAAAGGTTGACTATTCAACACTTAATGATGATGATTTCAAGCCGACAGATGAAGAAATTGCGGCTAAATACAATGATAATAAAAATCGCTATCGTCTGAACGAAGAAATTCGCAAGGTGGATTATATCCTTGTTGACATCGTTCCTTCAGAAGAGGATCTTAACAAGGCTTACGCTGAAGTTCAAGAAGGTCTTAACATTCTTAACTCTCAAGAAGGTTGCGAAGGACTTAGCGGAAACTTCGTTGTAAACAACGTTACCAACCCTAAGAAGGCAATGCGTTCCGAGTCTCTCAAGAATATGCTTGACACTATGGCTGTAGGTAAAGCAACTCAACTTTCTTTCGCAAACAATACTTACACTCTTATCAAGCTTTTAGGCGTAAATGCTAATCAACAAGATACTATCAAGTTCGATTTTGCAACAGTATCAGTTAAAGATGTTGCGCAACGCGATTCTATCCTTAATGTACTTAACGCAGGTGGAAAGTTTGAAGACGTGAAGGCTGAAAATGTTCAGAAAGACAATAAAATTTGTCTTCTTGACCAGGGGGCAGAACAAGTTAAAGAAATATTTGAAGGCGCAGTTCAAGGTAGATACTTTACTCCTGATACAGCAGCAAATGCAACAGCAATCAGACTTGTAAAACTTAACGGTTATACAGCTCCTGTCACAACTTACAATCTTGCTGAAATTACATACTCAGTAGATGCTTCTACAACTACAATCAATAACCTCAATGCAAAGTTGCGCGATTTCCTTGCTAAGAATAATACGGCAGAGAAGTTCAGCGAAGAAGCAATTAAAGCCGGCTATAACTTATTCCCTGCAGAAGTAACTCCAGGTTCTCTTTCTGTGGCAAATATCGAAAACACCCGTAACGCTGCAAAATGGGCACTCGGTGCTAAGGTTGGTGAAGTGAGTGACATATTTGATGATGAACAAGGCGGCAAGCTCCTTGCAGTAGCTCTCAAGGCTGACTATAAAGACTTTACTCCGGCTTCAGATCCTGTACTTAACGCATACCTCAAGACTCAGGTTATCAATGATAAGAAAGCAAGTAAACTTATCGCTGACTTCAAGGGTAAAGGTAAGACTATTGCAGAATACGCAGGTGTTATGAACTCAAGCATTGACACTACTGAAGTAGCATTTGGTCAACGAGCAATTTCAGGTTTCGGAATGAATGAATCAGAACTTGCAGCAGAAGTGGCAAATGCAAAGCAAGGTTCACTTGTAGGTCCTATTCAAACAAACAATTCAGTAGTAGTATTCCAAGTTGACAATGTAGCAAAAGCTGGTCGTGAATTCGACTTCAACAGCGATGCTGCAAACTTCAACCGTCAATTCGGTGGAAACGTTCTCGGACGTAACCTCTATTTGCTCCTTCTTGGAAATAACAAGGTTAAATACAACTTGCTTAACTTCTACCAGGATTAATATTGTAATTGGAAATCTATAACTCCAAGTCATAACTTTAAGAACAGGCTGCGTCAATTATTTTCGCAGCCTGTTTTTTTTATTGAAGTGCTTTAAGGATAAAAAGCCGAAAAGGATTTCTATGATTGCAAGACGGTGATTTGCTGAAATAATGGTGATTATTTATTTTTAATAAAAAAAAGTAGGTGATATTTAATCTTATTAATTATCTTTGTAACTTAAACTTGTTGTGAATAAGAAAAACTTAATCAAATGTCAATAGATAGTATTATACAAGAAGCGGTAGTGAAGGCCGTAAACGAATTATATGGCTTGAATGTAGAGGCATCGTCAGTGTGTCTGCAATCAACTCGCAAAGGTATTGAAGGGAACCTTGCGGTAGTGGTATTTCCGTGGGTAAAAGCAGCAAAAAAGTCTCCTGAAGCGGTAGGCAATGAAATAGGAGAATGGCTTGTGAAGAATGAGCCGTCAGTGGTGCGCTTTAACACGGTAAAAGGCTTTTTGAACCTTGTAATTCGTCCAACGTTCTGGAACTCGGTTCTTGCAAATATAGCTGCTACTGAAAATTATGGAAAAGTTGCCGCAACAGAGAATTCTCCGCTTGTGATGGTGGAATATTCATCACCAAATACTAATAAGCCACTTCACTTGGGTCACGTGCGTAATAACTTGCTCGGCTATAGCCTTGCAGAAATACTTAAGGCATGCGGCAACAAGGTGGTGAAGACAAATATTGTCAACGATAGAGGTATCCATATATGCAAGTCAATGCTCGCTTGGAAAAAGTGGGGTAACGGTGCTACACCGGAGTCAACAGGAAAGAAAGGCGACCACTTAATCGGTGATTTCTACGTATTGTTCGACAAACATTATAAGGCAGAGCTTAAAGACTTGATGGCAAGGGGAATGACTGAGGAAGAAGCTGAAAAAGCTTCTCCACTTATGCAGGAAGCGCGTGAGATGCTCCGTAAGTGGGAACAGAAAGATCCTGAAATCCGTCAACTGTGGGAAATGATGAACTCTTGGGTGTATGCCGGATTCGATGAGACGTACAAGCGAATGGGGGTGGATTTTGATAAAATCTACTACGAGAGCAATACATACCTTGAAGGAAAAGAGAAAGTTCTTGAAGGACTTGAAAAGGGTATTATGTACCGCAAAGAAGACGGCTCTGTGTGGGCAGACCTTACAGATGCCGGTCTTGACCATAAATTGCTTCTCCGCAGTGACGGCACATCAGTGTATATGACTCAGGATATCGGTACTGCAAAACTTCGTTATCAGGATTATCCGATAGATAAGATGATATACGTAGTGGGAAATGAGCAGAATTATCACTTCCAGGTGTTGTCACTCCTTCTTGACCGTCTTGGCTTCAAGTGGGGTAAAGACCTTGTGCACTTCTCTTACGGAATGGTGGAATTGCCTGAGGGTAAGATGAAGAGCCGTGAGGGTACTGTGGTCGATGCCGATGACCTTATTGATGATATGGTGAATACGGCTCGTGAGGTGTCAAAAGAGCTTGGGAAACTTGACGGTGTATCCGAAGAAGAAGCTGAAAAAATCAGCGAGACAGTAGGACTTGGCGCATTGAAGTATTTCTTGCTGAAAGTAGATCCGCGCAAGAATATGACATTCAACCCTAAGGAATCCATTGATTTCAACGGAAATACAGGTCCGTTTATCCAATACACATACGCACGTATTAAGTCAGTACTGCGCAAGGCTGAAGAGAATGGCATAAAGTTTGCTGATTACTCAAATGTGGAGCCTAATGAAAAAGAGATTTCATTAATCCAGACTCTAAGTACATTCCCGAGTGCGGTAGCAGAAGCCGGTCGCAGCTATTCACCTGCGTTGATAGCGAATTACACATACGAACTTGTAAAACAATACAATCAGTTCTATCACGACTATTCTATACTTCGTGAAGAAGATGCGGCGGTACGTTCACTCCGCTTGACACTCTGCAAGGTTACGGCTGAAGTTATCAAGACAGCAATGAGCCTGCTCGGAATCAATGTGCCGGAGAGAATGTAATTCATTAATACTAAAAAATTATTCCTCAACTCCAAATTAAATTATTCAAAACTATGAATTTTAACAATTATCAACAAGAAGTAAGCAGTTACCGCTACGGTCGCACCTTTGAAGAGGTGGCAAGCTCCGTAATGAAGAGCGTATACCTTAAGATGACATTTGCCTTACTCGTGACGGCATTCGTGTCATTAGGTGTAGCAGTCCTTGCACCTCAATTTGCATTGCTTTTGGCAACAAACAGCTGGGTATTTTGGGGGCTTGCAATAGTAGAGATAGGTGCGGTGATATATTTGTCAGCACGTCTTGACAAGATGTCCGGAACAACGGCGTCAATGCTATTTTACTTGTATGCGTTGCTGAATGGTGTGACATTGTCATTGATATTCGCTGCATATTCATTACCGTCAATAGCACAGACATTCTTTATCACAGCAGGTACATTCGGTGCAATGAGCGTTTACGGCTATTTTACAAAGTCAGATTTGTCAAAGATAGGTTCAATCCTGTATATGGCGCTATTCGGACTTATTATCTGTATTGTGGTTAATCTGTTTATGAACAGCGGCACTCTTGATTTGATTATCTCCGGTGCGGGAGTGCTTATCTTTATAGGTCTTACAGCGTGGGATACTCAAAAGATTAAGACAATGGTACAAATGAATCCAAATGCAACAGACGGTCGCCTTGCAACAATCGGTGCATTGACATTGTACCTTGATTTTATCAACTTGTTCTTGTATCTTCTTCGTTTCCTTGGAAACAGAGACTAAAAAATACTTATAAATTATGGCGGACGAAACAAATACAGAGGAGAAAGGTAGACCTTGGCTTGACAGATATTTTTCAGTGCCACTGTTTGTTACGCTCGCCATAGTTGTCTATATACTCTGCTTTAGTGATTATTCAATCGGTAATTACAATGAGTACAAACAGCGTATTGATGAGCTCAATGCGGAAATAAAGCAGAATACGGACAGCTTTAATTATTATCATGACCTGAATCAGCAACTCAAGACGGACCCTCGCAAGATGGAGGAAGTAGTGCGTGAAAAGTACCACATGCAACACCCTAATGAAGATGTGTACGTGTTCGAGTGATGCTGAGAAACAAAATTGCATTATTAGATGTCAACTGCAAAAGTTCAAAAATTATGGTTATGGGGCATAACGGCAGGTATGCTTCTGATAGTGGCGGGAACGATGATGCCCATATTTAATCTTGAAGGTGACTATTTTACCGGAATTATCTATAAATACGTTTATTCAGCCGGAGCATTGCTTCTTATAGTGTCACGACTATTTTCAGGGTATAAGGGTAAAAATGACCGATTACGCCGCTTGTACCGAATAGAGTCATGGAGTGCCATATTTTTATGTGTTGCGGCATTTTTTATGTTCTATGGTGATGCGGCAAGAGATTGGCTTGCATTTACCCTTGCGGGAGGTGCAATACAGATTTATACATCAATAATGATACCTTACGTGGCAAAAAAGTCCGGCACAACTGATTGATACGAGAATATATAAATTTTTACCATGGTTGACAATAATATCACCTTTGACCAACTTGCAGAAATACAAAATTTTGCTAATTACTTTTCACAATCAAAGGAAGAGTATATCATTTGTCGCGTAACTTTTGATGAAAATTTCCCGAAGGATTTTACTTCGCGCGCTATCTCTTTCCCCGGGATAACTCTTGTGCTTGTGACAAAGGGAAAATTGTATTTTCAGATAAATACTGAGGATTTTGTTTTGGAAAAGAATACCGTATTCGTCACGGGCCCTAATGACCAGCAAGCCATGACCGGTATAGAGCCGGGAATGGATGCGGAATGTTATTTACTGAGTATTTCTCAGAATTTTATAAAGGGGATAAATATAGACCTTAATGTGCTTCAGAATGCGCATTTAAGGCGAATAAGCGCACCGGTATTTTCTTTACACGATGATTATTATAAGCTAATCAAGAATTATCTTGATGTGCTATACTTGAATGCAAGTATTAATAAGCTGCCAAGCCTTTATACGAAAAATATTTCACGTTCGCTTATTGCTGCGCTGATGTATCAGTTGATGATGGTATTCGACGCTACTGTCGGCAGAGATAATATTGTGGAAGATGAGGAGACGCGAAAGGTGGGGCTAAGGCGTTTTAATTACGTCAAGCAGTTTATGGAACTTGTACATAAATATTACACGAGTGAGCGTTCCGTGGGCTTCTATGCGGACAAATTGTGTATATCCCCGAAGTACCTCTCATTTATCATCAAGGAAGTAACTAACCGCACTGCTGCAGAATGGATAGATGAATACGTTATCCTCGAGGCAAAAAATATGCTTCGCTTTTCGGGTATGAATATCCAACAGGTGGCTTACGCGCTGAATTTCAATAATCAATCGTCATTCGGAAAGTATTTCAAACATCTGACAGGAATGTCACCCACTCAGTTTCAGAAATCGTGACGGGCTTGATTAAGCTTCGTCAATGAAAATCCTTGAGCGAGCCATCATACAAGCTCCTATTATGCCGGCTCTATCCTTGAGAACAGACAGTTTGATAGTGGTGTCTCTGTTGACAAGGTTGAGCGAGTGTTTTCTTACAGCGGTCTTTATAGGAAGAAGGACGTAATCGCCGAGTTGCGACAGAATACCTCCGATAATCACTACTTCAGGGTTGAAAATATTAATCAGTCCTGCAATGTTTTTGCCGAGTTCGTGTCCGAGTTCTTCCGCTAACTCAATGCACAGCATATCTTCGTGATTAGTGGCATCAATAAAGTCTTCCAGGGTGATTTTTTTACCGCTTTCAATGGCATCGGAAAGGAATGTCTGTTCACCATTGTTGTATCTCTCAATAAGTTTACGGTACATGGCACTTCCGGATGCTTCCGTCTCGAGGCAACCTTTTTTACCGCAGTGGCACATAATCTCGTTGTCGTAAGCAGGGAAATGTCCGAATTCACCTGCGAAACCTGATTTACCCATATACAGGTTACCGTCAATGATGATTCCGAGTCCGAGTCCCCAACTGAGGTTAACGAAAAGGATATGCTTTTTTTCGCTGATATTGCCTTTGAGGTATTCCCCGTAAGTCATAGCACGCGTGTCGTTGTCAATATAGACGTCAATACCTATACGGTCCGTCATAACTTGTGCGAGGGTGTCTTCTCCGAAGTTAAACCAACTGTAACTGTAGCCTGATTCCGGATTAACACGTCCGGACACGTTGACGTTAATGTCAAGAATTTTATCTTTTTCTACAATTAGTGAGCCGATGAAATTGCTGATAAGTTCGCAGAGGCTGTCGAGTCCTTTTTGAGTGTTCTCAAATGTGTAAGGAACTCCCATCTGTGTTTCCACTAATTCACCGTTAAAATTAATCAAGCCTATATTTACGCAGAAACGACGGATATCAACGCCTACGAAGTAGCAGGCATCAGGATTGAGTCCGTAAAGCTGCGGGTGTCTTCCACCAGCCGTCTCGAGTTTCCCATAACTGTTCAAAATCCCGCTTTGACACATATCTTCCACGAGTTTTGTGACAGTGGGAATGCTTAAATCAAGGACTTTGGCAAGATCCGTGATAGTTGAGTTCCCATTGTGGATATAGTATGTGATAATTCTTTTCTTTTGTGCCGAATTTTTATTTTCGACTTTAAGGTCTTTGATTAATTGACACGTCATAATGAAATGTTATTAGTAGTGTGCCACAAAGTTATTAAAATATTTAATTAAAACAAAAATATTTAATAAAAATTGGTTTGAAAAAGCGGTGTTGAACGAGGGAACACAAATATGGTGATTTATGGCTAAAGGGGTTAAAAGGTCAAAAGAAGAAAATGGCGATTTGAAGCTAAAAGGGCTAATGGGGGTAGCTGCTCCTTACACTATTTCATCAATGCTTTCTTTGCTTTCAGCGATGAGGAAAAGACGGTCGCGGAGGTATAGCTGTGTTTTGCCCGTAGGAACTAAGTACTTGTCGCCTCGCTTAACCATTATCACTAACGTGTTTGGCGGTAATGTGATGTCACGTAGCATAGTGCCTGCTTCAAGGAGATTACCTGTCACCTCTATTTCGCGAGTGGCGGCGGTGATTTCGTCAGGAAAAAGAATGTTAATTTCACTTTCTTCGTATTTATCCTTGAGTCCGAGCCATTCAGCCATTTTGCCAATCGTTGTGCCTTGCACGAGGAGTGAAATGATTGTGATGAAGAACACCATGTTAAACATAAACTTTGCATCTTCCACGCCGGGGCAAGTGAGTACGTAAGCGGCGAAGATGATTGGTACAGCACCGCGAAGTCCTACCCAGGAGATGAATAATTTTGACTTGAAGGTGATGCTTCGGAATGGAATAAGGCATAAAAATACGGCTGTCGGGCGTGCGATGAGAATCATAAATACACCTAATAATATTCCGGGTACTATGACTTGGAAATTTACCACTTCATGAGGGTTCACAAGCAGTCCGAGTGAAAGGAACATCAATATCTGCACAAGCCACGTAAATCCACCGAAAAAAGTGGTGATTGTACGCTTCATAGCGAGTTTTAAGTTGCCCACGACGAGTCCGGCGATATATACTCCCAGATAAGCGTTCCCGCCGGCGAGTTCAGTAACGGAAAATGCAAAAAAAGCGCATGCAATCATCATTACCGGGTATAAAAATTCGTTGTCGGAATTAAGCCTGTTGATTATTCTTGCGGAAATCCACCCAATAGCCAATCCGCAAAGTGCGCCGAGTGAAAGTTGGAGGACAAGACTGCCGAGGGAGTCAAGGATTACGGTGAACGTTATATCTGCCCCCGTCTGAATAAGTCCTACAAGGATAATTACGAGCAGGTATGCCATAGGGTCGTTACTACCGCTTTCGAATTCAAGCATAGGCTTTAAATTATGTCTTAATCCGGTGCGAGAACTGTTAAGGATTGAAAATACGGATGCGGAGTCCGTAGAAGACATTATCGCAGCGAGGAGCAGCGACTGTATGTAAGTGGGAGAATACGCCGGTGAAATGAAGTGCGTAATGTAATAGATGAATGTGCCTGTGATGAAGGTTGTTATAAGCACTCCTAATGTGGCTAACGTTAAACCTTCCCGCCAGATGGGACGAATTTCCTTAATTTTGGTATCCATTCCACCGGAAAATAAGATGATGCTGAGTGAAATCATACCGATGAGTTGCACTACTTCCGCACTATCGAATTTAATGCCGAATCCGTCAACTCCGGCTATCATACCCACACCGAGAAATAATAGAAGTGCCGGCATACCAAATTTACTTCCGGCTCTTCCTACCAATACACTTAGTGAAAGCAGAATGGCAGCAATGAGCATAATGTTGCTGTCTGTTATCTCCATAAAAAATGTTTAAGGGTGAATAAAGTACAAATTTAATCATTTTTGAAAGAATATGCAATACCGGATTTACATTTCTGTTACAAATTTCGGCTAAAAATAACACAAAACGACAAAATATGGTTAAAAGCTGCTATTTTGTTGCGAAAATCAATTATTGGATATGCATTTGCAAACAGTTTCCAATAATTTTATACAATTTTTATGAACCAAAATTTACTTAAATCAATCGTTGCAGCATTCCTGTTTTTTTTATTGTAGCAACAGCAGTCAATGCTGCAACTTACATCACAATAGATGGAATCCGCTATGTCTATAACTCTACAAAGATATACGTAAGTGTGGCAAGTGTGAAATCTCCGAGTGTGTATGTCGGTGAT
>JALEMF010000047.1 GCA_022768005.1 Bacteroidales bacterium
GCCTTCGTCAACAGGTTCAACACGTACGATGATATCAGCGAATTTACCACGACCACCTGTTTGCTTCTTGAATACTTCGCGAAGTTCTACAGGGCGAGTGATAGCTTCTTTGTAAGTAACTTGTGGACGGCCCTGGTTACATTCTACTTTGAACTCACGACGAAGACGGTCAATAATGATATCAAGGTGAAGTTCACCCATACCAGAGATAACTGTTTGTCCGGTTTCTTCGTTTGTTTGTACACGGAATGTCGGGTCTTCCTCAGCAAGTTTCTGAAGACCAACACCCAGTTTATCAAGATCTTTCTGAGTCTTTGGTTCAACTGCGATACCGATAACAGGATCAGGGAAGTCCATTGCTTCAAGTACAATCGGGTGATTTTCATCACAGAGTGTATCACCAGTACGGATATCTTTGAAACCTACGCCGGCACCGATGTCACCACAACCAATCTTCTCCATTGGGTTTTGTTTATTAGAGTGCATTTGGAAAAGACGAGAAACACGTTCTTTCTTACCTGAACGAGCGTTAAGGACATAGCTACCTGCTTCGATGTCACCTGAATAAACACGGAAGAAGCAAAGACGACCTACATAAGGGTCCGTTGCAATCTTGAATGCAAGTGCACACATTGGTTGCTCGCTTGAAGGGTGGCGTACCTCAACTTTGTTAGGGTCACCTAATGCGTGACCTTCAACAGCCGGAGTATCAACAGGGCTTGGAAGGTAAGCACATACAGCGTCAAGAAGACATTGTACACCTTTGTTTTTGAATGAAGAACCACAAATCATCGGTACGAGCTCCATCTTAAGTGTAGCAGCACGAAGCGCTCTCTTGATTTCATCTTCAGTGATTTGTGAAGGGTCATCAAAATATTTAGCCATAAGATCATCGTCGTATTCAGCGATTTTCTCAAGCATTTTATCACGATATTCATCAGCTTCAGCTTGGAGGCTTTCAGGAATATCATCAACTTCATAGTCAGCGCCCATCGTTTCATCATGCCAGAAGATAGCTTTCATCTTGATAAGGTCAACAACGCCTTTGAAAGTTTCTTCAGCACCGATAGGGATTTGAATCGGGCAAGGGTTTGCACCGAGTACTTCTTTAAGCTGACGTACAACTTCAAAGAAGTTTGCACCTGAACGGTCCATTTTGTTAACGTAACCGATACGAGGTACATTATATTTATCAGCCTGACGCCAAACTGTTTCAGATTGAGGTTCAACACCACCAACTGCACAGAATGTAGCGACAGCACCGTCAAGGACACGAAGTGAACGTTCAACTTCTACGGTGAAGTCAACGTGTCCCGGAGTGTCAATAAGGTTGATTTTGTATTTATCATTATTGTACTTCCAGTAAGCAGTAGTTGCTGCAGAAGTAATAGTAATACCGCGCTCTTGTTCCTGTTCCATCCAGTCCATGGTAGCAGCACCATCGTGTACCTCACCAATTTTGTGAGTAAGACCGGTGTAGTAAAGAATACGTTCAGATGTTGTCGTCTTACCGGCATCAATGTGAGCCATGATACCGATGTTACGGGTGTACTTTAAAAGTTCGTCTGATTTTGCCATTTTTGAGTAAATTATTGGATAATATCAATGAATGGTTGTATTAATTAGAAACGGAAGTGTGCGAATGCGCGGTTAGCCTCAGCCATCTTGTGCATATCTTCCTTACGCTTGTAAGCACCACCTTGTTGGTTGTAAGCATCAACTATTTCAGCAGCAAGTTTGTCTGCCATTGTCTTACCACCACGCTTGCGAGCGAAGAGAATAAGGTTCTTCATTGATATTGATTCCTTTCTGTCCGGGCGGATTTCTGTAGGTACCTGGAATGTAGCACCGCCGACACGACGAGATTTAACCTCTACTTGAGGAGTGATATTCTCGAGGGCTTTTTTCCAAATTTCGAGAGCTGTAAGTTCTTCTTGAGGCATCTTGGATTTAACAATCTCAAGTGCAGTGTAGAAGATAGAGTAAGAAGTGTTCTTCTTTCCGTCGTACATCAAGTGATTGACGAATTTTGAAACACGAACGTCACTGAACACCGGATCCGGCAATACAAGACGTTTTTTTGGTTTTGCTTTTCTCATTTGAGTTGTTTACTTTTTGTTTTTGTAGGCTTGGCTGGTGTCTTCTTCAACGGCGTTCTCTTGCGCCGTTTACTCAACCGTTGTCAGCTTGTGACTATCAAAAACGAGATTTAAAACTGTTTAATATTTTCTCGTGGTGCGATTTAGTTACTTCACCGTCAATTAAAATTGCGATTACTTCTTAGCAGCACCGGCTTTAGGACGTTTAGCTCCGTATTTTGAACGGCGTTGTGTACGATCTTTAACACCTGAAGTATCAAGTGTGCCACGTACAATGTGATAACGTACACCTGGAAGGTCTTTTACACGACCACCACGTACAAGTACGATTGAGTGTTCTTGCAAATTGTGACCTTCTCCAGGAATGTAAGAGTTCACTTCTTTACCGTTTGTCAATCTAACACGAGCAACTTTACGCATTGCTGAGTTAGGCTTCTTAGGAGTACAAGTATACACACGCACACACACGCCTCGACGCTGAGGGCATGAATCAAGCGCAGGTGATTTACTCTTATCCTCAAGAGTTACGCGTCCTTTTCTTACTAATTGCTGAATTGTAGGCATCTTAGTTCTTTTGTTAGTTACTTAATTTTAAAACTTTTATATTTCAATTCTTCTATTGCTTCACACACATTTAAACACTCCCCATCTGCTTCACTTTCAGTAAGTTACGGCAACGGGAGCGTTTGTATAGTCTGAAAAACGTTGCAAATTTACTACTTATTTCTCTAATTACCAAACATTTCTGAAACTTTTTTATATCATTCTTTTTATCTAAATTTGCAGTATTATTATTCGTCATTCCGCAAACTTATTTTATACAGAATGAATATCATAATTTAACACTAATTAATTATAATTTATTATCTATAACAAATAAAATCAATTCAAATCTACTTATATGATACAATTTGATGAATACCAACAGAAAATAATTGACATAACGACCGGCTCAAATCTCGTTCTCGCTGCCCCTGGCTGCGGAAAGACCGCAATTCTTGCTGAAAGAGTTAGAAAAGCATTAGACAGAGGCGTAAAGACGGAAGATATGCTATGCCTTACGTTCACAAACCGTGCAGCACGAAATATGGTCAGCAGAATAAACGAAAACGGTATTGAAAATATTTTTGTTGGCAATATTCATCGCTTTTGCGCTCATCTACTGTTTGATTCAGGCACAGTTCCAACAAACGCTTCTATTATTGACGATACAGACATTTATTCTATAATTCTTGAATTAAGGGGCAGTAAAGTTCCGCTCGAAATTATAACAAGCAAACAGAAAAATGCGTATATGAGCTATGTAAATCTGCAACACTTTTTCAAACAATACAGAAACGGACACGACAAGAATATTATCCTTAACAAAGACTGTCTTAATACTGACCATATCCTCGCTTTATGCAATGTACTGAATCTTGAATATACACGCAGAAACATTATTCGTATTTACGACTGCATACACTCGCAGAATGACATAGACGCTTTGCTGAAAGATAAATCATTCATTTACACGGATCTTCTTGAACAAATTTTATATGCGAAGAAATACGAAGAATACAAGACTGAAAATAATCTTATAGACTTTGATGATATACTTATTGATGCTTACGACTACCTTAACCGTTCTGTTGATATAAAAAAGTACAAGTGGGTTCAAATAGATGAGGTTCAAGACCTTAACCCGCTTCAAATTGCTATTACAGACTTGATTACGGAAAATGATGCCTGCACTCTTTACCTTGGTGATGACCAGCAGTCTATCTTTTCATTTATCGGTGCTAAAGCAAGCACTATGCAATACCTTAAAAACAAGTGTAACGGAAATATTTTTACACTTCAACGGAACTATCGTTCTCCGGAGTATTTGCTAAACGTATATAACTCTTACGCTATAAATGTACTTAATGTACCGGGTGAAATGTTACCTACTCCTTCGGGTAAAGAAAAAGCGGAAGAAGGGTCACTTATAATCAAACACTCTTACAGCAATGAAACTGCAATAAACGATACTCTGAAAATGTACTCGGAGTTGAAAAGCGATGGCAGAACGGCTATAATTGTTCCAACAAACAAAGATGCTGACGAATTTTCGGATTTGGCGGCTGATATTCCGCACTTTAAGATTTCAGGTACTGACTATTTTTCGTCAGACGAAGTTCTTTTTGCCATTAACCACTTGAACGTGTTGGCTTGTGACACGGATTATATGGCATGGGCTAAAATATTCAAGTCACTCGGCTTAACTACAACGCTTGCCATTGCAAGAAAGACGGCTATCATTCTTAAAGAGACGGCAATTACACCTTCCGACTTTCTGCTTTACGAAAATTCTTCGTACATTAACGAATATAAAAAAGCATACCCTGACAAAACTTGCGTCATCTTTGACACTGAGACCACAGGACTTGACGTTTACGATGATGATATTGTGCAACTTGCCGCTATCAAAATCCGTAACGGGAAGATCGTTGACAAATACAATGTTATCATGACTACGGATCTAAAAATTCCGGAAATGCTCGGTGATATTGTCAATCCGTTGATTGAAGAATATAATAATACTGAACGAGTCAGTCATAATGAAGGTCTTACGGGCTTTCTTGATTTCGCCGAGGATTGTGTTCTGATAGGTCATAATGTGGAATTTGACTTTCACATTCTTGACTTTAACTTGAAAAAATATTGTAAAATCAACAACCTCAACGAAATTCACCCGGAATACTATGATACTCTAAAACTTGCAAGGCTCGTTATCCCGGGTGTTAACACATACAAACTCAAAAACCTCCTTGAGCAACTTAATCTCCAAGGAGAAAACTCTCACCTGGCAGACGATGACATCATTGCAACCAAATCATTAGCAGACTATATCCTTAAAACAATATCACAAAAGGAGTTTGAAGAAAAGCACCTCAAAATGCTGAGCAGAACAGAGCAGTTCCGTGAGAATTTCCGAGAATTGTACAGAGACTTATTCATAAATGCAAAATGTGATTTGTACGTCAGAGGTAATGCCTATCAAATTGCACGGGAATTCATTAACATAAAAGAGTATCTGCAAAAAAGGAAAATGACTGTTAAATCCAAGAAGTTCGACTACATCATCAGGTTCATTATGAGCAAAGTAGATGAAAATACAAGTATCTCCTCCACTTCATCACTTTACGAGCAAAACACCGCCATGAATGCGGATCTTAACACCTTCCGTGAATCAGACCTGTGCGACACTGAAATTATTGAGGAAAAACTTTTCATTTCTACAGTACACAAGGCTAAAGGACTTGAGTTCGACAACGTTTTCGTATTCGGTGCCGTTGACGGTACTTATCCCCACTTCTGTGCATCATCAGATGATGAAAGAATGGAAGATGCAAGAAAATTCTACGTTGCACTCTCAAGGGCTAAAAAACGCCTCATCATAGTGGCATACGACCACTATTTAAAACATACGGAACGCGGCACACTAACGTACCAGAAGGATATGAGTCCTTTTGTTCAGGCAATAAAGGCGTATTTTACAACTCAAAACTATTATTATCCAACAAAGCCGTACGCAACTCTTCCTTCCGAGGAGTTGAAAAAAAGACAGGAAGAATAATCACTTAAAATCCGGAAAATTATCAGTTTTGGTAACCACCCACGTAGAATCCGATGTTGCGGAAACAAAAAGGGCTGAAACGTATTCAATAGAATTTATCATTTTTAATGCACTATCCTGCGACATCGTCATACAGGCAGTAGCGAGTGCATCTGCAAGTCCGCAATTCGGTGCTATGACTGTGGCACTGAGTGTTGACGTATAGATAGGACGACCGGTGACAGGAGATAGCGTATGAGAAATAATTTTACCGGCTTCATCGTAGTGATAATTACGATAATTTCCCGATGTTGCTACTCCGCAATCAGTCAAATCAACAAGTGCGAGTTTACTATGCACAATTTCAGCATTACTATTTATCGGTGCATCAATCATCACCCTCCACTTACGTCCTTTTTCATTTTCACCGCGAGCCACTATTTCCCCTCCTATTTCTATGAGAAAATTATGGCAACCGTTTCTCTTAAACATCTCTGCAATCAAGTCACAACCGTAACCCTTCGCCACAGCGGAAAAATCGAATTTTGTATCAGGCGTTTTCTTAGCAATATTGCCATCGACAATGCTGCAATCTCTTATACCAATACTCTTTAATGATTCCGTAATTGCGCTATCTGTAGGCGCAACAGTATTATCGAATCCAAATCCCCACAAATTAACTATCGGAGCAATAGTCGGGTCAAATGAGCCGCCGGAAACACTGCACACATATTCTGAAATATTAAAAACATCTTCAAACAATTTATCCGCCTTCACATTTTCTCCGCGATTGACTGCCGAGATTAATGATTTTTCATTGAAAGGTGACAAACTAAGTTCAACTCTCCGCATCTCGAACAAAATAGAGTCCGACAAATCCGCTGAACTTGAATACTTGATTGAATAAGTAGTATTCCACACCATACCCGTCTGTGACTTGTAAGGACTTTTTCCGCAAGAACAGACTGACAAAAAAATCAAAAATGACGTGATTTTAGATAAAACTTTCATATTTTTCGTTTTTAGTTTTCAAAAGTAAATAAAATTTCTGAACTTTATGGCATATAATTTGTTTCTAAAACTAAATAGCTCTATTAACATAAATAATTTGATATATGAACCGTTCTTATGTATTCTTAGCAAATGGATTTGAAGAAATTGAAGCACTGACCGTAGTTGACGTTATGCGTCGTGCCGGTCTTGAAGTTCAGACCGTTTCTATCAACAAAGATAACAATGTAATCGGTGCACACGGAGTGACTGTCGTTGCCGACACCAACATCTACGCAGCGAACTTCGAAGATGCCGAATGGCTTATCGCTCCGGGTGGAATGCCGGGCTCTCAGAACCTGCACGAATGTAAAAAACTTAACGATATACTTTCCGCTCACTTCAAGAAAGACGGTAAGATTGCAGCTATCTGCGCTGCTCCCGCACTCGTGCTTTCTCCTCTCGGGATCCTTGACGGTAAAGAAGCCACTTGCTACCCTGGAATGGAAAACCATTTCAGAAAAGAAGTTATCCAAAAAGTTGCCCATGTGGTAAAAGACGGAAACGTCATTACGGCAAACGGTCCCGCCACAGCAACAATGTTCGCATTAACAATCGTTGCCGACACTCTCGGCAAAACAATAGCACAGGAGATCGGCTCAGGTATGCTTTGCTACTGCCAACCTGTCAACATCTATCTCTAAAATCTTCTGACATCTGACAAATATAAACAAAAGCGGCTGCTATATTCTACAGCCGCTTTATTGTTTTACAGGTTTCAGACCAAGTTCCTCACCTTTCTGAAGCATCAACTTCCAAGCCAATTCCTTATCATTGGGAGTATCGTACTCAAGCATAGTATCTTTAATATACCTTTTAATAATACCGACCTCCTCACAATTTCCGAGACCGAATGTTTCCATAATCTCAAAACCGTTTACAGGCGGTTGATACATTCTGTAATCATCACGTTTCTGAAGGTCCACCATCTTTTCGCGAACTAAAACGTAATTTTCAAGAAAACGTTTCACCTTGTCAGGATTCTTTGACGTAATATCCGCATCACATAGTATCATCAAATCTTCAATATCCGGTCCTGCATCAACCATCAAGCGACGTACTGCAGAATCAGTAACGGATTCTTCAACAAGTGCAATAGGACGCATGTGTAACTCAACAAGTTTTTGGACATACTTGTACTTATCATCAAGCGGAAACTTAAGTCGATGGAATATAGCACCCAGCATTTTTGCTCCTACATAGTTATGATTATGGAA
The DNA here is from genome assembly GCA_022768005.1 of Bacteroidales bacterium. Classification (GTDB taxonomy): domain Bacteria; phylum Bacteroidota; class Bacteroidia; order Bacteroidales; family Muribaculaceae; genus CAJUPY01. The sequence goes on from JALEMF010000047.1 coordinate 7,947, forward strand.
CGTCCAGCCAAGTCCGGGTACCCATCTTTTAGTGGAAGCCTTACCTATATCATGGAAAAGCGCAGCCCAGCGCAGCCATACGTTATCACTCTTTTGCGCAACTGTGTCAAGTACCTGCATAGTGTGATAAAAATTATCCTTATGACCTTTCCCGTGAAGTGTCTCTACGCCTTTCAGTGCGCAAAGTTCGGGCAATATGAGTTGTAAAAGACCGCTATCAAGGAGAAGCATCCACCCGATAGAGGGCTTGGGGCTCTCCATTATCTTAGTCAACTCCGTATATATTCTTTCCTTGGATATTATTTCAAGTCGATAAGCATTACGCTCAATGGCAGCAAAAGTAGTATAGTCTATCTTAAACTTTAACTGCGTTGCGAAACGAACGGCACGCATCATTCTCAGCGGGTCATCACTGAATGTGATATCCGGGTCAAGCGGAGTACGAATAGTTCGGTGCTCCATATCTTCCAAACCGTTAAACTTATCCACAAGTTCTCCGAAATTATTTTTATTTACACTGAGAGCAAGCGCATTAATAGTAAAGTCCCTTCGGCTCAAGTCATCATCAAGAGAACCGTCCTCCACTATCGGCTTACGACTGTTTCGATTATACGATTCCTTACGCGCACCTACGAACTCCAGTTCCTGATGGTCAAAGTGCAGCTGTGCAGTGCCGAAATTACGGTAAACGTTAACTCGTGCTTTTCGCCCGAGTTTCTTGGCAAGAGCCTCCGCAAGTTCTATTCCGCTACCCACAGTGACGAAGTCAATATCCTTAGAGTGACGTCCCAGAATCAAGTCGCGGACATAACCGCCTACAACGTAACATTCACGCTGCAATTCATCTGCCGCATCACCTACAAGATGAAATATCGGCGAATCAATTTTTTCTTTCAGATTTACAAGCATATTATTTCTTCCGGTGCGTGTGTCAGACGTACAAGACCATCTTCAGACACGACATAACTGTTTTCAATACCCACAGCACCTACTCCGGGTATTACAAATTTAGGTTCTATCGCAATTACATTTCCGGATTCAAGAACATCTTTGCTTCGCGGAGCAAGCACCGGTCCTTCATTGATTTCAATTCCTATACCATGACCCACAAAGCCGGCTTTCTGCTTATGCCCCATAAAATAATCGGACAGGCCGGAAGCCTCCGCTATCTCAACGGCCTTATTGTACAGTTCTTTTGCCTCAATTCCGGGTTTTCCCTGTTCTTCAAGAACTCGGCAAATATGGATCGAACATTCATGAGCCTTGTAAGCCAAATCCGTCAGTTTGCCTATTGAGAAAACACGTGTCATATCAGTCATATAACCGGTATAGTTTCCATTACAATCAACCATGACCGATACACCCGGCTTTAATACTGTTCCATTTGCACCCACAGGAAGCGACGGGTCCTGTCCTGCTCCTCCCATAGCGAAATCGTACGGTGTAGGATTATCTGCATTATCACCCACAAGGATATTAGCCATAAAAAGTTCCATTGACCCTCCGGATATACGGAACTGCCCGAGACAACCTTTGAGTCTTGATTCTCTCTCTATCTCAATCTGAAATTCAAGGTCTGTCATTCCATCTTGATATAGTGACGGAATACGTTCATAGACATTTGTATGAATAATACCGGAACGGCGTAAAAGCCCTAACTCAAATGCAGTCTTTACAGAGCGCACCTTTCTTATTACGCCGCTTACATTAACAGGATTTTTACCTGCAAAGACTTTCATCAGTCTCAAACAAGATGAATAAGCCTGACAATCAAACTCAAGTCCTACCGATTCTATTTTATCCGTCAACAATAGCGCAGGAATATCTTCAGGCTTACGAATATAAGTCAAGCCTTCTCCTGTCAAGCCTACAGGACGACGTACAAAATATTGTACCGGAATATTCTCATCTGCATATAATCCTACAAAACCGGCATATACCCTGCCTGTCAGGTAATATATAGTGGCGTTATCCGCAATAAGTGCAAAGTCTATGCCCTGACATTTCATCAAAGCCTTCACTTTGCCGTGTCTCAGCACAATTTCTTCCTCGGGAAGCAACGTAACATTATTATTCATATCAAATCACAATTTATCATTCATCAGTTTGTCAGTAAGTTCATCAAAACTTCCAGCAGAGTAATCAGCATCAGTGCAAGTTCCAAAGCCGTATGTCACATGGAGCATCTTCACTCCCGCTTTATGCGACGATGCGCAGTCACCGGCAGTATCACCGATGTATAGCGGAGATTTAAGTCCGTTTCTCTGCACCAATAGTTGTATATTATATGGTTTGTCGTGTAATGTTTCACCAAAAGTTATAGTATCCGTAAAATATGACTCCAACTTAGTAAATTTCAAGAAATTTTTCAAGCCGTCAGCGCCACAGTTACTTGCCATAAACAATTTATATTTTTGACACAGCCTCTTGACTCCGTCTGCCACTCCCGGATAAAGTACACCTCCGAGCACGGGCATCATTTGTCTTTCATTTTTTGACAATTCAACAAGATACATTGCCCTGTCAAAATCCGAGTTCGGGAACAGACGGTCAAATATTTGGTCAATAGTAAGTCCCATCGTAGCAAGCAGTTCACTGCGAGTCACCTTTCGGTCAATACCAAAAGAGTCCGATGTGACGTCCCAAATTTTGCAGTAAGAATTTACAGCGTCCCACATTGTTCCGTCCATATCGAAAATAAGGCTGTCAAATTCACATTTCATAAGCCGTCAATCTTCTTTACCTACAAAGTCTATTCCTAATAATTCTATTCCTCGCAGCGTATCGGTTCGCATTATGTGGCGGACATTAACAGCCTTACCCTTCACATGCGATAATCTGCGCTTTACCAATATTTGCTTCTGAAAACTTATTCCAACACCTTTTCCGGACCAGTTTCCGTACACGTCTGCAAGTTTAATATTCAGAGTATCTATATATTTAATCTTATTACTATCGGAAAAAGTAACTTCAAGCCACAGATTACTGTAAAGATAATCATTCGTATGCCTTAATGAAAGATACAAATCGCCAACAAGAATACTGTCTCCATGTGTAACGTCATACACAAGTGTATCTCCGTAAGCCCACCCTTGAGGATTCAATATCTTGAACTCACTATAATCATTGCGCTTGGGAGCACAAGCACCCAAGCACAACAACAAACTTAATAATATGAAACACTTAAGAGTTTTCTTCATTGTTATTTCGAGGATTTTGTGACTTATCTCCTCTGTTTCTATTATCTTTTCTTCTATCCGGTTTGCGCCATTGTTTTTTTCTCGACTGTAGATCTTGTTGGGAAGCATCTCCTTGAGGTTTTGGCTGCGCATCGGGATTTTCAGGCTTAGCCTTTGCCGGCTTTTCACCTTGATTTTTCTGTTTCGGAGGACGCTCGGAGGATTGCTGTTGCTGCTGATGTACATTTTCCGCAGCAGGAGCATTGCCATCTCGTTTGCCCTTTGACTTCTTCTTTTTCTTCTTTTTGTCAAAGCGCGTCAAATCATCTTGTCCAAGCAAGTCCGCATATTCACCCTTAGGCTTTTCCTTGGTCTGACCATCACCGGAAAGTTGAGCAGGTTTTTCACCGCGTTTGTTGAGAGCAATTATTTCAAACGCCCTGTCGGCTGAAATAGTCACAAGATTTGCCGGAATGGCTTTGTCTGTAGAATAAGTGATTTCACGCTTGAAAATATCAGTCTTGAAATGATAATACGTAGCATCAACAGTTTCAAGGCGTATTTCTTTTGACGGTAATCTCTTTACACATTCAACGTATGCATCAGCCTCAAAGTTCAGGCAGCACTTCAGTTTTGCACATTGACCTGCAAGTTTCTGAGGATTAAGCGATATATCCTGGTAGCGAGCGGCACTGGTGGATACGGACACAAAGTTCGTCATCCAACTTGCACAGCACAAAGGACGTCCGCACGGACCTATACCTCCTATTCTTCCCGCTTCTTGACGAGCACCGATTTGCTTCATCTCAATTCGCACTTTAAACGCATCGGCAAGCACGCGGATTAACTGACGAAAATCAACACGCTCATCAGCTATATAGTAAAATATTGCTTTACTTCCATCGCCCTGGTATTCCACATCGCCTATTTTCATATTAAGATGCAAGTCCTCGGCAATTTTACGCGAACGAATCATAGTGTCATTTTCACGAGCCTTTGCTTCCTCGAATTTCTCAAGGTCTGCCGGACGTGCTATTCGGAAAACTCTGCGGATTTCAGCATCAGGGCGAATATTTGCCTTTCGCATCTGTAATCTCACAAGCGCACCTACCATTGACACTTGACCTATATCATGACCGGGAGCGGCTTCCACCGCTACCATATCTCCTATCTTTAGCGAGAGGTTCGAAGAGTTTTTATAAAATCCTTTTCGAGTATTCTTGAACTGCACCTCCACCATATCATCATCGGCATATCCGCCCGGTACGTCTTCAAGCCAGTTATAGCAATGAAGTTTACCGCGAGGAGCCTTACAGCTGCCGCCATGACAATGAAAAGTGGATTGAGGCATAGTCTCCTCAAGCGACTCTTCGTCAGGTATATTTTCTATGGGACGCAGTTTATCTTCTTCTTCGATTGACATTGACTATACTCCTATTTAGCAAAACTTACAGAACGAGTTTCACGGATTACGGTAATCTTAACCTGTCCCGGATAAGTCATTTCATCTTGAATTCTCTTTGCGATTTCTGCTGAAAGTTTTTCTGTCTCCGTATCATCAATCTTATCAGCACCTACTATCACACGGAGTTCTCGACCTGCCTGGATAGCGTAAGTCTTTATAACACCGGGATAACTCAATGCGAGTTGTTCAAGGTCATTAAGACGTTTGATGTATGCTTCAACGATTTCACGGCGAGCACCCGGACGAGCACCCGAGATTGCGTCACAAACTTGTACTATCGGAGCAAGCAGAGTGGTTTGCTCTATTTCATCATGGTGTGCACCGATTGCATTGCAGATTTCAGGTTTTTCCTTGTATTTTTCAGCAAGTTTCATACCTAAAAGTGCGTGTGGGAGCTCCGGCTCTTCATCAGGTACTTTACCTATATCGTGAAGCAAACCTGCACGGCGTGCCTTCTTGGGATTAAGTCCGAGTTCTGATGCCATAATTGCACAGAGGTTTGCTGTCTCACGAGAGTGTTGCAGCAGGTTTTGACCGTAACTTGAACGGTATTTCATCTTACCTACAAGACGGATCAAGTCAGGATGCAAACCATGGATACCGAGGTCAATAGCCGTACGCTTACCGGTCTCGATAATTTCTTCTTCAATCTGCTTGCGAACCTTAGCCACAACTTCTTCAATACGTGCCGGGTGGATACGTCCGTCAGCCACGAGTTGGTGAAGTGCAAGACGTGCTATCTCACGGCGCACAGGGTCAAAGCCTGAAAGGACAATAGCTTCAGGTGTATCATCAACGATGATTTCAATTCCTGTAGCAGCTTCAAGCGCACGGATATTACGTCCTTCACGACCGATAATTCTACCCTTGATTTCATCGGAATCAATATGGAAAATAGTCACTGAATTTTCAATAGCCGTCTCAGTGGCAACTCTCTGTATTGATTGCACTACGATTTTTTTTGCTTCCTTATTAGCAGTCATCTTTGCTTCGTCCATAATATCGTTAATGTACGAAGCAGCAGCAGTCTTAGCCTCATCTTTGAGCGACTCGATAAGTTTTTCCTTAGCCTCATCGGAAGATAAGCCGGAGATAGTTTCAAGTTCCTGGCGTTCAGATAAGATAAGTTTATCAAGTTCCTCTTGTTTAGCCTCATTTTGTGAAATCTTTGTTTCAAGATTTACTCGAGTTGCTTCGAGTTCATTCTTTGTACGCTGATTTTCACTTTGCTGCTGATTAAGTTGTATTTCGCGTTGTTTCAACTTAGCCTCTTGAGATTGAAGGCGGGACATCTTCTGATTTGCCTGCTTTTCAGCATCGGAAATTATTTTGAGTTCCTCTTCCTTTGCTTCAAGAAGTTTGTTTTTCTTAAGCACTTCCGCTTCTTTCTTAGCCTCTTCAACAATGCTCTTTGCAGCTGTATGAGCCATATTTTTTTGGGCAATCATAGTCACCGCAACACCCACGCAAAGGGCTACTATCACTAATATTATTGTTTCTACTATCATTTGATTTTATTTGGTATTGATTTTAAAATTTATGATTTATAAAAAGAGTTTGTTCTAAAATAAAAAAAGCACCACACCAAAATATCACCGTCGTATTTTCACTTTCCGGTAATTATTTCGTGAAGTGCAGGTTAAAAACTTTACTTAAAGGTAAATCCGCTACTTGATAAATCATTGCCCGTAAATCCGGACAACTTTTTCTATACATTCAGCATAATTACATCTAAGTCTTCGTTTTCACAGCTAAAAACAACGCTCTCTCCTGAGCATATTTAACTGTAAAATCAACGAGACTGTATATCTTAAATTCATTGGCAGTTTACTTATTACTATCAGTATTAAGCAGAACACTGTCAAGACTTCTTTCTATTTCGTCAATCACCGCATTTCGTCTTTGCTCCGAAATGTTATGTTCAACGTTTACGTATGCAAGCCTTATCGCTATCATCGCAAGGATTTCTTTCGACGGCTTACCGGTAAATCTTTGTGACCACGCGCTAAACAGATGATTAATATCGTTTTGCGCCGCTAAATACATTGCTTTCTCCTCCTTGGTGTTGACCGTTATTTCCATTGGATTTTGGAGGTCGGCGATTTCAATTTCAAATCTTTCCACGATGCTATTGCGTAAGGTCAGTGATACACTTGTTAATTTCCCGCACTAATCCGGATAAGACTTTTTTAGTCTGCTCAAGTTCGCTTCTTGACGGACTGATAGTAGATGTAACTTGGAGATATTCAATCTTCGTGTTAAGTTGCTCTATCTGCTGCCTCATTCTCAATATTTCATCTTCAAGTGATTTAACTTTATCATCAGAGGCACGTTTCTGCTGCTCTAATGTATGATACTTTTCTACCATCATTTGAGCCTTCCCCTGTAGAGTCGTCAATCTGTCTTGAATGGAATCTTTTATTTTGACAGCCATACTTATCCCAATTTTTCGCAAATTTACAATTAATTTTTTATTTTATGAAATTATTTGCATTATTTTCCGAAATCACAAAGTATTTTTTTAATAAAAAAGGGACGAAACGATCGTCCCTTTTTATATAAAAGTAATTTATTTACTTTACCAAATATCTGCCTGTCGCCACAAGGAGTATTCCGAAGATGATACTCACTGACAAATACAAAATTGCTGTCAGCCATGCTCCTCTATCAGTCATTCTCCATATTTCATCGGCAAATGACGAGAATGTCGTAAATCCTCCGCAAAACCCCGCTATCAGAAATGCACTTTCCGATGCTCCTGACAGGCGTGTCTTATCAAACAGTCCCCAAAAGATACCGATGAGTAAACAGCCTAACAAATTTACGGTAAGCGTTGCTGCCGGAAAAGATGTCAGATGAAGTGCCGCAGTTCCTTTTCCTGCCAAGTAGCGCAATACGCTTCCTATAAATCCTCCGAGACCGGCAAAAAGAACTTCTCGCCACATACGGTAAGTTTCTTATTTACTTGACAATAAGCAAGAAGTAGTTTTTCTTTCCTCTCTGTACGAGGATAAACTTATCGTTCAAGAGCATTGACAAGTCTGCAACAGCATTTGCATCTGTTACTTTTTCTTTATTTATTGACAACGCACCTTGCTGAGTCATTTTTCTGAATTCACCTTTTGACGGGAATACTTGTGCGCTTTCAGTAAGCAAGTCAGCAAGTTTTACTCCGTCGGCTATTGACTGACGGCTGACTTCAAATGTAGGTACGCCTTCGAACACTGCGAGGAGTGTTGCCTCGTCAATTTTGTGCAAAGTTGCAGCAGCGGAATTACTGAAAAGTATTTGCGAAGCCTCAACGGCTGCTTCATAATCTTCCTCAGAGTGTACCATGATGGTAATTTCCTTGGCAAGACGTTTTTGAAGCGGACGTTGACCCGGATCTTGTTCTTGTTGTTTTACAAGTTCGGCAATTTCTTCACGTGAAAGAGCAGTGAAGATTTTGATATACTTTTCTGCATCTGCATCAGACACGTTAAGCCAGAATTGATAGAACTTATATGGTGATGTGTAGCGTGGGTCAAGCCATACGTTACCACTTTCAGTTTTGCCGAATTTACCTCCGTCAGCCTTAGTAATAAGAGGACAAGTGATAGCATAAACTCCTTCTTCACCTGTAATACGACGAATAAGCTCAGTACCTGTGGTCATATTTCCCCATTGGTCACTGCCCCCAAGTTGCACACGGCAATTCTTTTCTTGGAAGAGGTGGAGAAAATCATAGCCTTGGAGAAGTTGATAAGAAAATTCTGTAAAAGACATACCTTCACGGCTATCACCGGCAAGACGTTTTTTTACTGAATCTTTTGCCATCATATAGTTGACAGTAATATGTTTACCAATGTCACGAATAAAGCCGAGGAATGAAAAGTCCTTCATCCAATCGTAGTTATTCACCATTTCAGCCGCATTTGGCGCATCACTGTCAAAATCAAGGAATTTAGACAACTGCTTCTTAATAGCCTCCTGATTATGACGCAAAGTTTCTTCATCAATGAGTTTGCGTTCCTGGCTCTTCATTGACGGGTCGCCAATCATACCGGTAGCACCGCCTACTAGTGCAATAGGTTTGTGTCCGGCGCGTTGAAAATGTTTGAGCATCATTACTCCCACAAGGTGACCGATATGCAGTGAATCAGCGGTCGGGTCAATACCGAGGTAAGCTGTCGTCATCTCTTTGCTTAATTGTTCCTCTACTCCCGGCATCATTGAGTGTATCATGCCGCGCCACTGCAATTCTTCTATAAAATTCATTGAATTAATTATTATTTTAGGATTAGTTTCTTAATATCATTTTTTGAAGAGCGGTGTTGGATAAACACCTTGTGCGTGTAAGTCCGCAAGTTTCACCACTACGTCATCTCTATCTTGTGAATATGTCACACCGAACCATTTGGAATCAGTGTCGAGCACTTCCACTGTTGCCTCTTTCTCCTTAATCAGGGCATCAACTATGGAAGGAAGATAGAATTCGGATTTAGGAACGTTAATTTTTTCATTCAGGAATTTCACAAATTCTCTATCTGCGTACTCAAAGAAATCCGGTGTAAATCCCCAAAAATTCATTGATACCGGCGTAGCATAGTCAAGCACTTGGCGTTCACCATTCTCATCGTTGAATGAGATTACTCCGTTATCATCAACTGTGATAGCGGTTCTTTCCACGATGTGTGTAAGTTTTCCATCTTTAGTGGAGCATACACCGCGTGACACTGAGCCGTTTTCCGTCACTGTATTTCCTACTCGGAATGCTACCATACAATAGTCGCCTTTCTTGCGTTCCTTTGAAAGTTCTTTTGCTATCACCTTGTAAGCATCAGTACCGTAAAAGTCATCTGCGTTTATCACGGCAAACGGTTCATGGATAGCACTTTTACCCATCAGCACTGCATGACCGGTACCCCAAGGCTTTTCACGGTCAGCCGGAGCGGTAAAGCCTACAGGCAGGGCGTCAGTAGATTGAAAAACAACATCTACAGGAATAAAGCCCTCGTATTTTGAAAGTATTTTTTTTCTGAAGTCTTCTTCAAAGTCATGACGAATAACAAACACTATCTTACCGAAGCCTGCTTGGATTGCATCATATATTGAGTAATCCATAATAGTTTCTCCATTAGGACCAAGCGGATCAAGCTGCTTGAGTCCTCCGTATCTACTACCCATTCCGGCAGCAAGCACAAATAACGTAGGTTTCATAGTCTTTTTTTATTATTTATTCTATCTGATTAGTTCAAAATCATTGTAAAACACGTACAGATATATTTTAAAATATGAGTACAATGACCGCAAAGTTACATATTTTATCTGACGCAGCAAAATTTTACTTTATTTCACATATAGAAGTGACACAAGCGACTTTTCAGTCAGATAATACGCCACAGCACGGATTTCAGCAGCATTTCCTACCGGTACAGGTGTTTCATATATCGGTGAATTGTAGTCCGGGTCAGTACCATCAAGGGTATAACGAATTTTAGCCCCGGGATATGCACTGTTTATTTTAACATACCCGTTTTCAATTATTATTCCGGGGGTGCGCAGATGAAATGCGGAACCGCCAAGCGACAGCCTCGGTAACAGTTTTGCACCTATTATTTGATTAAACTTCGCATTGGAGTATGTATAATCTTTATTCCAAGCACGCTCGGCAAGTCCATACACTTTAGGAAACAAATGGCGCTGAACAATCGCCATACTTCGAATAGTCTCACCGAAAAGTTGACCTGACACACCTAATATTTTTGTTTGTCCGAGTGAATCCGCAGGACAAAGTTCGTCAGGATAGCCGGAAAGTGAAACAAATTCATCTACAATTCCGCCCCAGTACAATCCTCGCTCTTCAGGGTGGGAGGCATAAAGCTGATCCATATAGAAGTGTTCCACATTGCTGAGAATAACAGGAAAACCTGAATCAATGGCTCTCAGTGCCACATTTTTCATTTTTGACGAATTTGTCAGCCAACAATTCACTCCGGCTGTAACGGGTGCAACTACTTTATTAAATTCATCATCGTAACCTACTCCTATTTCCTGCCAGCCGAACATCTTAATACCTTTTTGCGACAAAATCTCCGCCATTCGTCTTACGAATACGCCTTGAAGCTGATGTCTGCCGCTTATGCCACGTTCTTGCATCATCTTTATTGCAGAAGGAGAGCCGTCCCATGCGCCTTCAGGCACTTCATCTCCACCTATATGAAATCCGAGCAAATCCACTCCTGCTTCTTTGTACATTGAAGAAATTTCATCAATAACTTTCTCCATAAATTTATATGGACCGGGCAATGCCGGATTCATCAAATTATCATGGAAAGCCTGTGCGGAAGTGTACCTTGACGTATCACCGTCCTCACAAAGTCGATATGTATCATCACCCGTCTTCCGGAAACGTGATTCCATTGCCTTTATTGCTGCACGAGAATGTCCCGGGACATCTACTTCCGGAATAACTTCTATCCCGATGCTATGACAGAACATAAGGAATTGAATGAATTCCTCACGTGTGTAATACCCGTTTGCAGTGCCGTCCGTAGAATTCGGATTTCCGTCACCTGCAAATATTTGTGCAAGAAACTCTGATTCATCTAAAGTGTATCCTCTGCGAGATGATACGGCAGTCAACTCAGGAAGTCCCGGTATTTCTATCCTCCACGCCTCATCATCTGTCAAATGAAAGTGCAAGCGATTCAGTCGCAGCGATGCCATTTGGTACACTATCTTCTGAACATCAGGAAGTGAAATAAAGTTTCGAGCCACATCTATCATCAAGGCTCTATAATGGTAATCCGGATAATCCTCTATCACAGCACATGGCAATTTTCCTCCGTTTTCAGCCAATAACTGATTTTGAAGAACTCGCTGCGCCATTTTAATTGCTTCCTCTGACGCACCTTCTATCATAATACTGTCTTGACTGACGCTTATCCTGTAAAATTCGTAATTAGAATGTGATATTTTAGACGTAAAAATCTCACCCGTACCGATATAACTTCCCTCTCCAAGTTTCACACTCTTAAATGAAGGTACTATATCGTATACACCAAGCGGAGAGTCATCTTTCAATGTTTCATTAAACTTATATATAGAGTCACCGTAAGTCATAACATCTCTACCCGGACGATTTCTCAGTTCCGGACTAAGCAGTAAGGAGTTACGCTTATACTTCACACTTAACAGATGACCATCGCCGGTTACGGCATGGAGTCCGTCAGGCGCATAGTTGCAAGACTGTATCCACCCTTTCACTTTTATATCTATATCCAAAGGTTCACCATTACCGAACCTGTTACTCTCTATATAATAGTATCCGGGAATTATCTCCACAACCTTATCTGACGGATTTACAGCCTCCATCTTGCGAGCAAACATATTGAAACACAATCGTTTCACTCCATAATGATTTCTCACCGTAAAGCGCTGAACGTAAAAGTATTCATCATTCACCTTCGCATTTTCAATCACGCTCCACGAAACGTCAACAACAGCGTTTGCAATAAAAGCCACACTTGACATAACGACAGACAATATAAAGATTTTAATATTCATGGATTAGACTTTATTTAATATTTTACACTGATAGTTCGCGATACAAAGTGGCACACGCATCTTGAAGTAAATCAAGCACAAGTTCAAATCCTTCCGCTCCTTCGTAATACGGATCCGGCACGTAATCAAATCTTGTGGCAAGCGTAAAGAACTCCGACATCATCACTATTTTTTCTTCCGCCTCAGCAGTTGGCGCAATATCTTTCAAATCCTCCTCATTACTGCTATCCATAGCGACAATCAAGTCAAAATCATCAAAGTCCGAATACTTTATTTTACGACAAATATGATCAAGAGTTAATCCTCGACGTGAAGCGTGTACTCTCATTCGTCTATCAGGCAGATCCCCCACGTGAAAACCGCCCGTCCCGGCAGAATCAATCACCCACCTCTTTTCATCATGATGATCTTTAATTATCTCTTTGAACACACCTTCAGCAGCCGGAGAACGGCAAATATTACCGAGGCAAACAAATAAAACTGCAATCTTATCTTGCTTCCTTAACTCACTTAATTTCATAGACGTCTTTTCACTTATCATATCTTTTTCTCTATTTTTATGCAAATATAGCAAAAATAAAACACTCAAAAATACTATGCAACAACAATTTACTCAACAAAAATGCGTAACTTTGCAAAAAATTACTGACAACAAAATGAAATACGAAGAAATACGTTGTGGAAAGGAGGTGTTAAAGGTCCCGCGAGCCGAATCCTATGGTGACTGCATCAAACTGATGCGGAGCGATTTCTATCGCTATACCGGACAGAAAGCGTCATTTATTAAAATGCTGTTTTCGCGACATAAGACGTTTCGGCTGAACTTTTGGCTCCGATTATCTTCGTATAGAGGTTGGGCTTACTATTTCACAAAATATATGCTTAACAGAATCCGTCAGCACACCAATATTGACATTATTGAAACCACACGCATCGGTTTCGGATTTCTGCTGAACCATAATATGTGTATAGTAATAAACCCTACCGCAGTAATAGGCAACAACTGCAATTTCAGCCAATTCACCACCATTGGAGCAAATTGCGGCAATGCAGCCGTAATAGGCAACAACGTTTACATCGGCCCTAACGTTTGTACCGTTGAAAACGTCTCCATAGGTTCTAATTCCACTATCGGAGCAGGAGCAGTGGTAATTAAAGACATTCCACAGAACGTCACAGCAGCGGGAGTCCCGGCAAAGGTCATAAGCAATAATATGCACAGCGATTTTATCCAGCACCCTTGGAATGACATCTGCGCATAAAAATTATGGCTGACTTTTGCAACACACATAGAGCATTTAGAGCAATTTTTTTACATTTTTTTAATTAAATCCAAAAAAATCAGCGCCAAAGTTTTGCAGTATGAAAAAGTATTGCTAAATTTGCCCCGCTAAAAATAAACAAAAGAATATAACAACCACAAAAATAATAACTTAACATGATTATCGTACAAGTAAAAGAAGGCGAAAACATTGAAAAAGCGTTGAAAAAATTCAAACGCAAATTTGAAAAAACAGGTGTAGTAAAAGAACTCCGTAGCCGTCAGGCTTTTGAAAAACCATCTGTTCGTAACCGTAAGAAAATGATGAAAGCGGTTTACGTACAACACCTTCGCGCAACTGAAGAATAAAAAATCAAAAAAAACTCCTGAAAAATTTGGAGTTCTCAACTAAATAGACTAAATTCGCAGTTACTACACAGGCAGACACACAGGCTGCTCGAGTAGCAAATCTTAAAGAAATAGTCTATGTACGTTGACGATTTTTTGAAATATATACGGTGTGAACTGAATCTTTCGGTTCACACCGTTTTGTCTTATCAGATAGACCTTACACAGTGGGTCAACAGGGCTACCAACGGACACCCTGAAGATTTTGACCCTGAAAGTGTAACCATATCTGATATTCGTACATGGATTGCACACCTTGCAAAATTAAAACTTTCCGCTCGCACTATCCGCAGAAAGACTCAAGCCATTCGTTCTTTCTACAAATACTTGATGAGATACCACGGATTTAAATCAAACCCCGCTGAAGAGGTCTCACTTTCAAAAATTGACAAACCGCTTCCGGTATATATCCCTCAAGATGAAACAAATGCGCTCCTTGACTTTGATTACGACCACTCGGACTTCAAAGAAACAAGAAATCACCTTATATTGCTTATGCTTTACTCTACAGGCATGAGACGTGATGAGCTGATTACACTTGAAGATAAAAATGTTGACACCGTAAAAGGAGAACTGAAAGTATCAGGTAAAAGAAATAAAGAACGAATAATACCGTTCGGGAAAGAACTTGCACAACACATAAATGAGTACGTGGCACTAAGAAATAAAGAAATTACCCCGGAATGTACTAAATTCTTTCTCAGAAAAAACGGTAAAGAATTATACCCGAAACTTGTTTACAACGTTGTCCATAACACACTTACCGAGGCAAACGTGCACTCCGCACGTCGCAGTCCCCACGTGTTAAGACACTCATTCGCTACCGATATGCTCAATAACGGAGCAGATCTCACCGCCGTACAACACCTTTTGGGACACCAATCACTTGCAACTACACAGGTTTATACACATATAACCTATCGAGAACTTCAAAAAAATTATCAACTCGCCCACCCAAGGGCATCTAAAAGAAAAGGAGGATAACTATGGAAGTTAGAATTCAACCTATTCATTTTGACATTGCAGAACGCCTTGAAAGTCACATCAACAAGAAAGCAGAACGCCTTTCTCGTCACCACGCTGCAATCTCTCGCCTTGAAGTAACACTTAAGGTCGTAAAGCCGGAAACTGCACTGAACAAGGAAGCAGTAATCAGAGCCGTAATCCCACAAGACGAAATTGTAGCAACCAAAGTTGCCGACTCTTTCGAAGAGGCCGTTGACAACTGTCTCGAAGCAATAGAAAAACAACTTGAAAAGAACAAAAACAAAAAATAATCCGCCAAAGATAAAGAAAAATAAAATCTGAAACACATCAAGAGGTTCGCTCGGTGAGCGGACCTCTTCTTATTTTTCGCAGATTCAAATCGATATAAAAAAACACGCACACCTCAAGGAAATCCCCGAGGTGCGTCGTATTATAGTACTATAAAATGTTCAGTATTATTTCAATGCGTCCTTAACAGCATCGTTAGGTACCATCTTTTCGTCAAAAACGTAAGCACCTGTTTTAGGTGATTTTACCATTACGATAACCTTGCTGAAAGTACGACCTTCACCTTTCTGAAGTGATGCGACGGTTTTCTTTGCCATATCTTAGAGGTTTTTTATTTGATTTCTTTATGGATTGTCACTCTCTTGAGGATTGGATTGTACTTTTTGAGTTCCAAACGCTCAGTTGTATTCTTGCGGTTCTTAGTTGTAATATAACGAGAAGTTCCGGGCATACCGCTTGCCTTATGTTCAGTACATTCAAGGATTACTTGTACACGATTTCCTTTAGCTTTCTTTGCCATCTTCTTAGTACTCTAAATATTTAATTTCAGTTAAAAATCCCTTACCTGCTGCATGTTTGATTGCTGCGTCAAGACCCATCTTGTTAATGGTACGCAAACCTGCTGCAGAAATAGTTAATGTAATCCAAGCGTCTTGTTCTACCCAATAGAATTTCTTGTTGAATAGATTCACGTTAAAACGACGCTTTGTGCGGCGCTTTGAGTGCGATACGTTGTTACCTGTAATCGCCTTCTTGCCTGTAATTTGACAAATCTTTGACATGGCTATTATTAATTATTTTTCGTTATTATTCATTCTGATGCTTTGCTTATATCGCAGCCTCATATCGCGGACTAAATGCATCTTTTTAGCCGCTTTTTTCCGGATATGCCACAAAACAGAGTGCAAAGTAAATCATTTTTCTCAAACTATACAAATTTTTTAACATCATTGTCGCAAATTTTACTAACTTTGCACCATATTTAACACTTAGACCGTATTCATAAAATAGATATGGACGATATAATTAAATATTTTGGTGCTTTTGAAAATTATTTCAGAGTTGCAGCGGCTATCCCTACGGTAACCGTTGCCGATTGCTATGCAAATGCTAACAATATAATAAAACTTATTGAGAAAGCCGCTGATAAGAAGGCAAGACTCGTCGTTTTTCCGGAGCTGTGCACTACGGGGTACACTTGCGCCGACTTGTTTTTAAATTCTCAACTGATAAAGTGGTCAAACGAAGCCATAGTGGAAATTGCACGCCGTACCGCTTCGCTTGATATTGAAATTATTATAGGAGCCCCCGTTGCACACAAGGGTGCGCTATATAATTGTGCAGTAGCTTTATATAAAGGTAAAATTGAAGCAATTATTCCTAAGACTTATATTCCGAATTACGGAGAGTTTTATGAGCGTAGATGGTGGTCGCCGGGCGACAAATTCAGCGCAACAGATGATTCCGACAAAGTATTTATCACGGACGAACTTTTCACAGACAAGTTCAGCAACAAATATATTCTTAACATTTCCGGTGTAAACGTAGGTATTGAGATCTGCGAAGACCTTTGGGTGCCGATTCCGCCATCTACAAGACTGGCTATGGCGGGCGCTGAAGTAATCCTCAATCTCTCCGCATCAAACGATGTTATCGGAAAATATAATTATCTCAAAAAAATCATCTCCGTTCAGTCATCAAAGACTATAACCGGCTACGTATATGCAAGTGCGGGATTCGGCGAATCTTCCACAGATCTCGTATTTGACGGAAAGGCTATCATCACTGAAAACGGCTGCATAATCGCACAAAACGAAAGATGGTGTACTGAGCCTCAACTCGTTGTGACTGACATTGATATAAATGCAATAAGATACGACCGCCGACATCGCAAGACTTACACGGACTGCGCTGACAAGGAAGTGAATACGAATCAATACGTCACTATTTACAGCGAGAATCAAGCAAAACTCATATCTAAAGATATACTGAGGGCGATTGACCCAATGCCTTTCGTTCCTGCTGACGACAACAACCGTGACGAAAGATGTGCTGAAATCACAAATATTCAAATAGCCGGACTTTCAAAACGAATTGTAGCCACTCATTGCAAAAATCTCGTAATAGGTATTTCAGGAGGTCTTGATTCAACACTTGCCCTACTCGTTGCCGTTGCCACGTTTGACAAACTCGGATACAACAGGAATGGAATCGTGGGAGTAACTATGCCCGGACTCGGCACTACAGACAGAACACACGATAATGCAGTAAAACTAATGCAATGTCTTGGCATTACTCACAGGGAAATTTCGATAGTACCGGCTGTAATGCAGCATTTCTCGGATATTAAACACAATCCTAATGTACACGACGTGACTTACGAAAATTCACAGGCAAGACAACGCACATATCTGCTGATGGATATTGCAAACCAAGTAAACGGAATGGTACTCGGCACAGGCGATTTAAGCGAGCTCGCTCTCGGTTGGGCTACATACAACGGCGACCACATGTCAATGTACGGAATTAATGCGTCAATTCCTAAAACTTTGATTAAATATCTCGTTTCATGGTACGAAACAAAGTTTGACAAAACTTGCGCTGCTATCCTCAAAGACATCATTAATACACCAATAAGTCCGGAACTCATTCCGGCAAATGCCGACGGGACTATTAAACAAAAGACGGAAGACCTCGTAGGTCCATACGAACTCCATGACTTCTTCCTCTACCACACACTTCGTTTCGGTCGCGGACATGATGAAATATTAGCCCTTGCATACAAAGCATTCAAGGACAAATATGATGGAAATACAATATGCCATTGGCTGGATACATTCTTCCGCCGATTCTTTAGTCAGCAATTCAAGCGTTCTTGCATGCCTGACGGACCTAAAGTAGGTAGTGTATGCCTCTCACCAAGAGGAGATTGGCGTATGCCTTCCGATGCCTCATCAATGAATTTCGCATTTGCCGGTATGATAGACCACGTAGGTGAATGGGGTAAGATTGAGATTTGATAATCGGCTTGATACATAAAATCACGCAAATACATCAAACTGTAGCGAATACTGCCAACCGCGACTTATTACACTATTATTCAGACACATACAAATAGATTTTTAAAAATATCCTTAAAATATTTGGTATGTCAAAAAAAAAGCGTACCTTTGCAGTTGGGAAAGTCCTACACGACCAGCTCCCCCCGAACTCCGCCAGGTCTTGATCGAAGCAACGGTAGGGGGTTGTAGCGGTGCGATGTAGATCGCTTTCCCTTTTTTGTGTCCGGATGTTATCATTTCCACACTATTTGAAATTATGATAAACAACACGCCCTGAATTTATACACAAAAAGTATTATTGCTTAAAAAATAATGTTATAACTTTGAGGCGGAAAACGACATATTAAAGTGTAATTATGAATAGAATTACCAAAATTTATTTAGGTTGCCTGATACTCTTGTTGGCAGGTTGCAGCAATAACCTTGACAAAGATTTGCTTGACACAGTTCCTGCTGATACAAAATTCATAGCAGTTACAAACCTTGATGCTATAGTAAAAAATGCAGGGTGCAAAGTAGTAAACGGAGTGATAACTCTTTCTCCTGAAATCCAAAAACTTGTAGATGAAACAGACGCCAAGAATCAAGTGGTAGTCAAAAGGCTGATAGCCATGGCAAGCGCCATTGATATCTCACGCATTGTGACTTTTACGGACAATACAAACTCGCAAATAGTGACTTTTCAAATCACCAAACCGGAACTATTCAACACAGCTATGCAAGTTTCAGTAAAAAATATGCGCACCGATGACGATTTTACAATTTATACCCTTGACAATTTCGGAATCATAGCCACTAATGAAAATCAAGGTTGGATTGCCGAAAGTATTGATAAGATTAAAGACTGCGTAAAATCTTCCGAAAAAAATCCTTTTTCTAAAAACGTAGCGGCTTACAAAGTTCTTGAAAACAGCAGTGCTTTCAACTGTGCTATAAATATCAGCGATAAAAATATCACTGACAGCACAAACAGTTTATGCCAATTTCTGTGCAACAGCACAACACTTAACGACAACTCCATTGAAAGCACATTCACCATTCTGAACGATAAAGGAAACGCCATCAATATAAGTCCTTATCTCTCCCCTATTGAGACTGATATTGCCAAATTCATTCCGGATAATTCTCAAGTGGTATTGGCAGTAGGAAAGCCGCATGACACAGGGGCTGTGGCTGACTTTATATCCGGCATTGCGCAAACCGATTTACAACAGACTCAAATGCTTTCATTAGTACTCAAAGCACTTGACGGACCTATTGCTATTGGCGCAACTCCTGCATCTGACGGTGAATCACTATATACGGACCCTCTTAATTCTTGGGACATCACTGCTGCTGCAAAATTTGACAGTCAGAGCCTTGACCAAATTTTATCACTACTAAATATTGCATCTCTTTCAGAAGGTGTCACAGTGTACAACGACGATGTTACGGGGCAAAGATGTATCGACTATATGTATGGCAAAGTCTATTACGATAATTTTGACAACTACCTTGCAGTATCCACATCTCCCGTATCTGACGCTAACACCGGAGTTTATGCCCCGGATTTCAATAACTGCTATGCGGCTTTTATCGCAAACATTCCATACAACAGTTCTTTTACTAAGGCGTACAGACTCCCTTACGGATTCAGCATCAATGCAATACTCCTTAAAGATAATCTTAGTGTTACAATTAGAGTCAACGGTTCAAACAGCAGTATTCTTAAGTCGCTTATTGAAATTTTACTATCAGTAAACCGGGAGCAACTATTTTTCAATTCCAGCTTAAAAAACAACGGAGACACTTACAGCGAGCAAGATGATGATATAGAGTATGATACCTACGATTAACAGTATTTCAATACACAATCTTCTCCCAAAAGTATTCGCAGGAGAAGAAAATTCAGTCCAAATACAAGAGTCAGACATCTGGCTGAAAGAAAATACCTTTGAAAAAGGTAAACGATACCTGATTTCAGCACCGTCAGGCGCCGGAAAATCATCATTCTGCAGTTATATAGCATGCACCAGACGTGACTATATCGGAAAAATAACGTACAACGATACGGATATTGCGACATTCAAGATGAACGATATTTGTAATATCCGCACTAAGGCTATTTCATATATGACCCAGAACATATCCCTGTTTCCGGAACTCACAATAATGGAAAATATCATATTAAAAAACAGGCTTACCGGCTTTAAGTCCGAATCTGAAATAAGGAATATGATGGAAGTGCTTGGTATTGTTCAGTTTTCCTCACGCCTTGCCGCACACTGCTCCATCGGTCAGCAGCAAAGAGCACAGATCATAACAGTGCTCTGCCAGCCTTTTGAGTTCCTCATAATGGACGAACCTGTCAGCCACCTTGATGAAGATAACAACACAACGGCTGCCAAACTTATTTCCGAAGAACTTGACAGACAAGGTGCGGGACTCATCACCACATCTGTTGGCAATCCATTAAATATAACAAACGCTATACATCTGAATCTGTAATGAAAAAAGACTTGGTCAGCAAACTTTTGCGTAAAAATATAAGCCCGGCGCAAATATTGGGGTACGCCCTGGCGAACCTTGTAGGACTGTCAATAATCATGACTGCACTTCAATTCTATGCCGATGCAAACAGTGTCATTAACGGTGAAGAAAAATTAGTGGCTTCGGACTACATCATCGTTTATAAAAGTGTCAGTCCGCTCGGTGGAGGTAATCTTGAGTTTTCCGAAGCGGAAATAGACGAAATAGCATCACAGCCATGGGCAACGGACCTTGCGCAATTCACCTCATCACAGTACAATGTCAATGCCTCAATAGATATGGCAGGGCGAGGTATGAGCACGTCTCTATTCTTTGAATCCGTACCGGACAGATTTATTGACTTGTCAAAATCATCATGGAAATACGTTGACGGCGATGAAAACGTACCTATCATATTACCTAAAGACTATCTTTCACTTTACAACTTCGGATTCGCATCATCGCACGGGCTACCCACCATCAGTGAAGAAATGATAGGACTGATACCAATCCGACTTTCTCTCAGCGGCAATGGTATTCAAAAATATTTTTCCGGACATATCATTGGTTTTTCTTCAAGAATAAACACTATCCTTGTTCCGGAAAATTTTATCAACTATACAAACTCTATTTTTGCAGAAAGCAACACAGCCCCCTCACGAATAATAATTGAGGTTTCAAATCCCGGAGACCCTGCGGTAAACACATTTCTCTCAGAACACAACTACGACACAGGCACAGGAAACAATGACAATTCACGCCTGAACTTCTTTCTGACAATGATAACCGGTATTGTAATCACAATCGGAGGAATAATATCACTGCTCTCGCTGTTCATACTCCTGCTTTCACTGCATCTCCTCCTGCAAAAGAATTACGACAAAATACACTCACTAATGATGCTCGGATACAAGCCCGGCTACATCTCAAGTGTGTATCGAAAAATCGTTATCACTACGAATGTAACCGTACTGCTGCTCGCTACAGCAATATCTATCTCCGCTTCTCACTACTGGACCGAACTTTTTGATACGCTAAATTTAACACCCCAACCCAAAACCACAACTATCATTATCGGTGCTTTAATAATTTTTGGGATTACGTTAATAAATATTATGACAATAAACCGAGGAGTTAAACGTTACTTTTACTAAAAAACCGACTACACA
>JALEMF010000061.1 GCA_022768005.1 Bacteroidales bacterium
TAACGACGAGCATTGGCAAGGTGTGTGTTATAGTCAGAGGCAAAATTATGGTAGCCTGAAAAGTCTTCTTTAGCACACATATAGATATAGTCGTGCTTTGAGCAGTTCAGAACTTCATCAAGAGTAGTTTTTTCCGGTATGCGAATAGGACCGGGAGGTAATCCGTGGTTGAGGTAAGTGTTATAGGGAGAACGCTTTTGAATGTGTTGCTGAGTAATTCTGCGGAGCGAGAAATCACCTACCGCAAATTTCACTGTCGGATCTGCCTGAAGAGGCATATTACGGTCAAGCCTGTTAATATACAGTCTGGCAATAATTCCGTGTTCGCTTTTCTTTGCCGATTCCTCCTCCACTATTGATGCAACGATGGCAACATCGGAAGGAGTCAAACCGAGTTGTGCGGCTTTACTTTTTCTCACGTCAGTCCAAAACTTATCGTGATGCGACAACAAAGTGTTGATAACCGTTGCTGCATCAGCAGTCCAATAAAATTCGTATGAGTCAGGTATAAATGCAGCCTGGAACTGTTCTTTGCGGTAACCTGCCTTGGTAAGGATAGTGTCACAAGCCTGCATAAAATTATCAGAAGAAAAAGACATTTGGCTTGAGACCTTAGCAGCCAACTGGTCCATAGTCCTGATATTGTTAAAAATAACTTTCACAGGCGTCTGATGTCCGTAAAGCATACGTCTTGCGATACGTATGGGTTTATCTCCGGCGCTGATGCGGTAAGCACCGGGCTTGACATCGGAAATTTTCCCCATGACAGAAATTGAACTGATAGTAGCCTTTCCTGTTTCTTCTCCTATGGTCATAATTGAATCCTTGACAGCACTTTCAGTAGAGCCTTTAGGGATATATACCCACTTGCCTTCTTGTCCGTAGCCTGTAAGCATATCATTGATAAATACGTAGCCTGCAAAGATTGCGATAATACCTATCAAAAGCAAGAGGTATTTAATTTTTCTTTTAGAACTATTCTTAGTTGCCGCACCTTTAGGCTTTGTGCTTAAAGACCTGCGTTTAGAGTTTTTCTTTTCCGATGTATTCATAGTTATTATTGAATAGATGCTTTTCAAAAAAGATTATTTACCACCCATTTCTTCGTATTCCATAGAAGCGAGTTCCCATACGCTCATAGCATTTTCAAGAGCTTTGTTAAGAGCGGCATGGCGTTCGAAAATATCCCCGTCAGTCTTACCGGAAGAAATTTCAGCCTCAACGTCAGCAATTTGTTTTTCAAGACTCGCTATACTTTCTTCTGCATCTGTAACTTTTTTCTTTGCTTTGCGAATCATTTTCTCACGCTCACGTTGCTCTGCGTAAGACAGGTGAGGCTTTTCTTCAGCAGCAGCTACTTTAGGAGGGTCTTGTTTTACTTCTTTTTTAGCCGGAGCGACTTGTCTTGAAGGCGTTGGAGACTTTGATAATTCAAGTTCCTGAAGCGAAGCAAGTTTTTTCTTTTCAAGAAAATCATAAATACCGCCAAGACATTCCGTAACCTTACCGCCACCGAACTCATACACCTTCTCCACAAGTCCGTCAAGGAACTCACGGTCGTGGCTGACAACGATAACAGTACCGTTAAAATCTTTAATAGCCTGTTTCAGAATATCCTTAGTTTTCATATCAAGGTGATTCGTAGGTTCGTCAAGGATAAGGAGATTTACAGGTTCAAGAAGAAGTCTTATCATAGCCAGACGAGTTTTCTCACCGCCGGAAAGAACTTTCACCTTCTTATCAATAGCCTCACCACCGAACATAAATGCACCGAGAATATCACGAATCTTAGTGCGTATATCCCCTACCGCCACACGGTCAATAGTGTCAAAGACAGTCAAATCTTCATCAAGCAGTTGTGCCTGATTCTGAGCGAAATACCCAATTTTAACATTGTGTCCGATTTTGAGTGTACCGGTGTAAGGGATTTCGCCCATAATACATTTGACAAGAGTGGATTTACCTTCACCGTTTTTACCTACGAAAGCCACTTTTTCTCCACGCTTGATAGTAAATGAAGCCCCTGAGAAAACCACGTGGTCACCGTAAGCCTTAGCCAAATCGTCAGCTATCACCGGGTAGTCACCGCTGCGCGGAGCCGGCGGAAACTTAAGGTTCAAATGTGAAGTATCCACTTCATCAACCTCAATTCTCTCAATCTTGGCAAGCTGCTTAATACGGCTCTGAACTTGTACAGACTTCGTAGCCTTATACCTGAATCTTTCAATAAAATCTTCGGTTTCTTGAATCTGCTTTTGTTGATTTTGGTATGCCCTCATTTGCTGCTCAATACGTTCCTTACGAAGCTCCACGTACTTTGAATAATTCACGGAATAATCGTAAATCTTTCCGAGTGAAATCTCAATGGTGCGGTTCGTGACATTATCGATAAAGGCACGGTCGTGACTAACAAGAACCACGGCATTAGCCTTTGAGATAAGGAAATTTTCAAGCCACTGGATAGATTCTATATCCAAGTGGTTCGTAGGTTCGTCAAGGAGCAATACGTCAGGGTGGCGGAGAAGCAACTTTGCAAGTTCGATACGCATACGCCAACCACCGGAAAACTCAGAAGTCATACGATTAAAATCTTCACGATTAAAACCGAGTCCGAGAAGAGTCTTTTCCATTTCCGCTTGTGAATTTTCACTTTCTTCCATAGCAATACGTTCCGTAAGGGTTGTCATACGGTCAATCAGATTATGGTACGAATCAGTATCATAGTCTGTACGTTCTTGCAGTTCGGCAGTCATACTGTCAAGGTCAGCATGCATTTTGTCAAGATGAGCAAAAGCTTGACGGACCTCCTCAATAACAGTAGTAGAATCGCTTAAATTCATCTGTTGCGGGAGGTAACCTATAGTGACATCTTGTGGCACGGAAACCGACCCGGAAGTAGGCTTTTGAAGTCCTGCGATAATCTTGAGCATAGTGGATTTACCGGCGCCATTCTTCCCTACAAGAGCAATTTTATCCTTCTTATTGATAACATAGCTGATGTTATCAAATAGAGATTTAGCACTAAATTCAACAGACAGATTATTAATCGAAATCATAAAACGGAAATAAGAAATTGTAACTATAATTATATCGGGATAAGGATTGCCAGATAATATTAAAAATTACCGGAAGTACCAAAAATGATAAATGGTAAGTCCGGTAATTATATGAGAGATAAAAGAAAATTATCAGTCCTTGATAAGGTCTTTACCTGTCATTTCAGCAGGCTGCTTAAGTCCCATGATGTGAAGAATAGTAGGAGCGACATCAGCAAGAATACCATCTTCAACCTTTGCAGACTTGTCAGTAGTGACATATACACAAGGCACAGGATTAAGTGAGTGAGCAGTGTTAGGAGTACCGTCTTCATTGAGAGCGTGGTCAGCATTACCGTGGTCAGCGATGATAATCACTTCATAGCCTGTAGCCTTAGCAGCCTCAACGGTTTCATTTACACATTGGTCAATAGTCTTAACCGCCTTTTCTATAGCCTCGTAAACACCGGTGTGACCAACCATATCACCATTAGCATAGTTAACAACGATAAAGTCATACACATTTTCCTTGATAGCAGCCACGAGTTTATCTTTAACCTCGAATGCACTCATTTCAGGCTTAAGGTCGTAAGTAGCGACCTTAGGAGAAGGAACGAGGATACGGTCTTCACCTTCGTAAGGAGTTTCACGTCCGCCATTGAAGAAGAAAGTGACGTGAGCGTACTTTTCAGTTTCAGCAATATGCAGCTGGCGTTTACCGAGCTTTGAAAGATATTCACCGAGAGTGTTTTGAACATTTTCCTTATCGAACAAGATGTGTACACCCTTGAATGAAGAATCGTACGGAGTCATACAGAAATATTGCAAATCCGGAACAGTCTTCATACCTTGTTCTTCCATATCCTGCTGAGTGAGCACAACAGTGATTTCCTTAGCACGGTCGTTTCTGTAATTGAAGAAAATTACAGCATCACCCGGCTTGATAGTACCGTCAACAGTAGAATTATTAATAGGCTTGATGAATTCGTCTGTCACATCTTCATCGTAGCTTTCCTGCATCGCAGCCACCATATCGGCAGACTGTTTACCTTCGCCCTTTACGAGCAAATCGTACGCGACTTTAATACGTTCCCAACGTTTGTCACGGTCCATAGCATAGAAACGACCGATGATAGAAGCGATTTTACCGGCAGACTGTTCACAGTGCTGTTGAAGTCTTTCAATAAAACCTTTACCGCTATGAGGGTCAGTGTCACGACCGTCCATAAAACAGTGGATAAACACGTCTTTAAGATCGTATTTCTTAGCAATGTCACAAAGAGCAAAAAGGTGGTCAAAAGAGGAGTGTACACCACCGTCGGAAGTAAGCCCCATAAAGTGGATAGCCTTACCGTTATCCTTAGCGTAAGAGAAAGCTCTCTTGATTTCAGGATTTTCAAGGATAGATCCGTCCTTAATAGACTTATTGATCTTAACGAGGTCTTGATAAAGGACACGCCCTGCACCGATATTCAAGTGGCCGACTTCCGAGTTACCCATCTGACCGTCAGGCAATCCGACATTTTCTCCGCTCGCTTGAAGTTTGGAATGAGGATAAGTCTTCAAGAGATAGTCCCAGTAAGGAGTAGGAGTTTCAAAGATGACATCACTTTTAGTATGGTTGCCGATACCCCAACCATCAAGAATCATTAATAATGCTTTCTTAGCCATAATATAAAGTAATTTATAATATTTGTCTATAGAGTTTTCGGACTGCAAAGGTACGGAAAAAATTCGGAATAGGCATAATTAAAAAGCGTTATAAGTTGCATAAAATACGAAGCAAAATTCATTAACGAAATTTTAGAAGAAAATTATGAAAATTTTAGATAAAAATAACTTCAAAAAATGCCGGAAATTTTGCTAAGTAAATAAAAATGAGTAACTTTGCAAGCCGATTTTATCCAAAAGCAATAATCGGGAGTACCGCATAGCAACTTTTGGCCGAGTTAACTATGTGAGTATGACCATGTTAAATTAACATTAAAAACAAATTGAAGTGGATACTTTAAGTTACAAAACATCTTACCCGAAAGCAGAGAACGATAGCGCAAAATGGTACGTTATCGATGCAACAGACCAAGTATTAGGTCGTCTCTGCGCAAAAGTTGCGAAGATTCTTCGCGGCAAATACAAACCAAGTTACTCACCATTCTTTGAATGTGGTGACAACGTGATCATCATCAACGCCGACAAAGTAAAACTTACAGGCAAGAAGATGACAGACCGCATCTACCTCAGCTACACAGGCTATCCCGGCGGTCAACGTCAAGCAACACCGGAAATCCTTATTAAAAAATCATTTAATAAGCACATTAAACCGGGTATGCACCCACTTTTCATCCAAGTAATGAAAGGTATGCTCCCAAAAAATCGTATTGGTCGCCGTCTCATTGAACACATGCACGTTTACAATGGTTCAAGCCACCCACACGAAGCACAAAACCCAGAAGTTCTTGACATTAACACATTGAAATAATCGTAGAATATGGAAACAGTAAATGCAGTAGGCCGCCGTAAAGCAGCCATCGCCAGAGTAATCGTAAAAGAAGGCAACGGTGCCATCACCGTGAACAAACGTTCTCTCGAAGTATATTTCCCATCTTCGATTCTTCAATTTATCGTAAAACAACCACTTACAACACTTGACTGCGTAGAAAAATACGACATTCACGTAAACCTTAACGGTGGTGGTTTTAAAGGTCAGGCAGAAGCACTCCGCCTCGCTATCGCACGCGCACTTGTAAAAATCAATCCTGAAGACAAGCACGCACTTCGCGTTGAAGGCTTCATGACACGTGACCCGCGTTCTGTAGAACGTAAAAAACCGGGTCGTCCAAAAGCTCGTAAACGCTTCCAATTCTCAAAACGTTAATATATTATCGTATTGCTGCAGCATAGCCGCATAAAGCAAATACATATATATTATATAGTGTTTAGTATCTAAATCTCGGCGATGGACACGTTCCCTACCCCGGGATTGAATAATCGGAACGTAAACAAAAATAATTAAACAAATGCAAACTCCAACATTTGAACAACTCCTTGAAGCAACTTGCCACTTCGGTCACTTAAAAAGAAAATGGAACCCCGCAATGGCGCCTTACATCTTCATGGAACGTAATGGTATCCACATCATAGACCTCTACAAGACAGCAGCAAAACTTGAAGATGCTGCTGCAGCATTGAAGAGCATCGCAAAAGCAGGAAAGAAAGTTCTTTTCGTAGCTACTAAAAAACAGGCCAAACAAGTTATCGCAGACCACGCAAACGCAATCGGTATGCCATACGTGATTGAACGCTGGCCGGGCGGTATGCTTACAAACTTCCCGACAATCCGTAAGGCTGTAAAGAAAATTGCATCTATTGACAAAATGACAAACGATGGCACTTTCGACAACCTTTCAAAACGCGAACAACTTCAAATCACACGTCAACGTGCAAAACTCGAAAAGACACTCGGCTCAATCGCAGATATGAACCGTCTTCCATCAGCACTTTTCGTAGTTGACGTACTTAAAGAAAAGATTGCAGTAGCAGAAGCAAACCGCCTCGGTATTCCTGTATTCGCAATCGTAGATACAAACTCAGACCCTACAAACGTAGATTTCGTTATCCCTGCAAACGATGACGCATCTAAGTCAATCAACATCATTCTTGACACAGTTTGTGGCGCAATGAGCGAAGGTCTTGAAGAACGCAAAGTAGAAAAGGTAGATGCTCAAGCTGCAGAAGGCGAAGTTGCACCTGCTCCAAAGCGTGAACGTCGTCGCGTAAACCGCAAAAATGCTGAAGCTGCCGCTCCTGCTGCAGAAGAAGCTGCTGAATAAAATCGCGCAAAACAAACACATCGGTCAACACAGTTGACCGATGTTTAAATAAAAAGAATTACTAACTATTTAACATCCAAAACATCATGGCTGTTACTATTGAAGATATTAAAAAACTTCGTCACCTCACAAGCGCTGGTCTTACAGACTGCAAAAATGCACTTAACGAAGCAAACGGAGATATGCAAGTTGCTGTAGAAATTCTTCGTAAGAAGGGACAAGCAGTTGCTGCAAAACGTGAAGACCGTGAAGCATCTGAAGGTTGCGTACTTTCAAAACACGAAGGCGACTTTGCCGCTGTAGTAGCACTCAAGTGTGAAACAGACTTCGTAGCTAAAAATGCAGGTTTCGTAGAACTAACAAACAAGATTCTCGACGCTGCAGTTGCAAATCGTGTACAAAACATTGAAGACCTTAAAGCACTTGCTATTGATGGTCGTACAATCGCAGACCTTATCATCGAAGAGACAGGTAAGACAGGTGAAAAATGTGAACTTGGTGCATACGAATGTATCACTGCTCCATCAGTAACTTCTTACAACCACTTCGGTAATAAACTTGCTACAATCGTTGGTTTCAACGTAGCCGGTGCTGATGCAACCGTTCTCCGTGACGTTGCTATGCAAGCTGCTGCAATGAACCCTGTTGCTGCAACAATCGAACAAGTTCCTGAAGACATTCGCAAACAAGAACTTGAAATCGGTCGTGAAAAAGCACGCGAAGAAGGCAAACCTGAAGCAATCCTTGATCGTATCGCAGAAGGTCGTCTTAACAAATTCTACAAAGAATCAGTTCTTATCGAACAAGAATTCGTTAAAGATCCGTCACTCACAGTAGGTAAATACCTTGCTAAGAGCCAAGCAGGTCTTACAGTTGTAGATTTCAAACGTGTAAACCTCAACGAAGACTAATCAAAGACATTAGTTATATCACAAGAAAGGCTGTACCGATTGGCGCAGCCTTTCTTATTATATATCTAAAAGCTAAATTTAAAATGCGAGCAAATTCATAGTGTTGACTTTGTCTATTTCAAGTTGTGCTTTCAGTTCTTCAATGGAATTAAATGTGCGTTCGTTCCTCAAATATTTCACAAAAGACAGTGAAATTCGCTCACCATATAACTTTTGCGAAATACCTATGATATGTGCTTCAATGGAAATCGGAGATTGTTCACCGTCAATAGTAGGTCGATGACCGATATTTACCATAGCCGGATATTTTAAGCCACCTTTGAGAGTCACATAGCATGCATAAACACCTTTTCCGGGAATTAACTTGTCAGCAAAATTAATTCCGATATTAGCCGTAGGAAAACCGATAGTACGACCTAACTGCTTCCCGTAAACCACATTTCCGGAAAGAGTAAAATTATATCCGAGAAGCCTGTTGGCCTTGTTAATATCAGAATCAAGGAGACAACTGCGAATGATGGACGAATTAACATTTTCTCCATCTACAAGGTATTCCGGCTCTCTGAGGAAAGAAATACCTTCCTCCTCTCCTATCCTGACATAATCATCAAAAGTAAAGGAAATATCAGAGCCGAAACGATTATTAAAGCCGAGAATAATAGTATCCACATCGTAGTCAGCCTTAAGTTTGCGCATATAGTCGCGTGCAGTGAGATTACGCAACTTAGAGGTAAAATCAAGAATTGAAACTGTATCCACTCCGCAGTCAAAGAGGTGTTTACGCTTTTCCTCCGGAGAAGAAATAAGTTTAGGTGCAAGTTCGGGCTTAATAATGGAAAGCGGATGATTTGCAAATGTAATCACAAGAGAGATGCAATCACGGCTTTTTGCTTCATCTACCAAATGGCGCAATAAATCACGGTGACCGAGATGTACGCCATCAAACATTCCTATAGTAGCAACGGCTCGACTCACGACAAATTATTTTATCAAGTCCATAAATTCCGTACCGGGCATAACGTAAGCCGTCTTAAATCCGAGTGCTGCAGCAGCATCTATATTTGCTTGTGAGTCATCAAAAAAGATAGTTTCTTCCGGCTTAATATTAAAATTTTCCACCACAGAATTAAATATCTTAGCATCGGGCTTTACACATTTTGCTTCAAAAGAAGTGACAAGACCGTCAAAATAGTAGTTTATATCGTGTCCCGCCTTTTTGAATTCATCACTTATCACACTGTTCCACATAATGGAATTAGTGTTTGACAACATATAGATTTTATACGATTTATGCAAATTCTCAAGCGCATCAAGCCTATACTTAGGTATTCCCAAAAGGAAATGACAGAATGCATCATCAATCTGCTCATCAGTAACATCAACAGGGATTAAAACACGGATTTCATTGCGAAATTCGCTTTCGGAAATTGCCCCCTCTTCAAGTTTTAAGAACGGACCTTGCTGGGAATAGTCTCCTAAAAAACTATCAGCGTCAGCCATACCGATTTTAATGAGTGCATCAACAGCATTTTGGCGTCTGATGTTCATTATTACGCCACCTAAATCAAACAAAAGATTTTTTACCATCATAGAAATGTATTCAAAAAAAATTGAATATAATTAATCACTTATCTTGCGCAGCACGGTAAGTCCGTCACGAAGCGGAAGAATTACAGTTTCCACTCTCGGATCTTTTACCACAACGTCATTGAATTCTGCTATACCGAGGGATTGTGCATCGTGGTTTGCTTCCATATCCACTATTTTACCGTCCCATAAAGTGTTATCAGCCAATATATATCCGCCGACATTCACCTTCGGGAATACTTCGTCGTAATACTTTTTGTAAATTCGCTTATCCGCATCAATAAACACCATATCAAACTTTTGAGTAAAAGACGGGATAATATCCAATGCATTACCGATGTGTAAATGAATACGTTCGGCATAACTTGATGCTTCAAACAGTGACGTGAGATGTTCTTCAAGCTCATCTTCTATTTCCACCGTGTGAAGATGTGCATCAGCCGGCATACCTTCTGCAAAACACAGTGCCGAATAACCCGTAAAAGTACCTAACTCAAGAATTTGCTTAGGTGAAATCATAACTGTCAGCATCTTCAATATTCGACCCTGAAGATGTCCGGAACACATACGGCTGTACAAGTAATGTAAGTGAGTCTCGCGATTCAGAGCCGCAAGAAAAGGCGGCTCCGGTGAAATATGTGAAAGAATATATTCTTCTATTTTACCTTCGAACATAATTAAAAGTTAAGAATGGCTTCAATGGCAAGTCGATAACTATCAACGCCGAAACCTGCTATCACACCTCTGCACACAGGTGAAATAAGGGAAGTATGACGAATGGATTCACGAGCGTGAACATTAGAAATATGAAGTTCTACAACAGGAGTTTTTATAGCTGCAATAGCATCGGCAATAGCAAGCGAGGTGTGAGTATAAGCACCTGCGTTGAGTGCTACGCCAATACACTGCGAGTCAAAACCTACGGCATGAAGTTTGTCTATAATCTCCCCTTCGCAGTTGCTCTGGAAATACTCTATTTCAATACCTGAAAATCTGCTTTGCAAATCTTCAATGACATCGTCCATAGTGGTGTAACCGTAAATCTGCGGTTCACGAGTACCGAGAAGATTTAAGTTAGGTCCGTTCAAAACCAATATTCTGTTCATAGTGAAAAAAGTTTACTAATGTTTTACTGAAACTACTTGAGTAGGAGGTTGCTGAGAATTACGGGTATCAACAGCATCAATGAGCTCGTGTGCAACATGCATAAATGCCTGTGCCACCATAGTATCACCGAGCGCAACCGGTTTTCCACCATCACCGCCTTCACAGATTGACATCACTACCGGTATCTGCCCGAGTACTCTGACTCCCTGTTCTCGAGCAAGTTCCACAGCACCTTCTTTACCGAAAATATAGTATTTCTCATCAGGGTGCTTTTCCGGAGTGAACCACGCCATATTCTCCACGAGTCCGAGAATTGGTACATTAATACGTTCATCTTTGAACATTGTTATGCCGCGACGTGCATCTGCGAGTGCCACTTGCTGAGGTGTAGAGACTACTACCACTCCTGTGATTCCAAGAGTCTGAACGAGAGTAAGATGAATATCACTTGTACCCGGAGGCATATCTATCAGGAAGTAATCCAGGTCACCCCAATCGCCTTCGGTAATAAGTTGAGTAAGAGCGCGGGAAGCCATACCACCACGCCACACCTGAGCAGAATCCTGATTTACAAGAAATCCTATTGAAAGCATTTTAACTCCGTATTTTTCAAACGGAATAATGAGGTTTTTTCCGTCAACTTCATGTATAAACAGTTCCGCACCTTCAGCACCGAACATCTTCGGGACAGACGGACCGAATATATCAGCATCAAGCAGTCCTACTTTATATCCTTCACGTGCGAGAGCCACAGCAAGATTACTTGCAACGGTTGACTTTCCCACTCCTCCTTTACCGGAAGAAATGCCGATAATATTTTTGACGCCTTTTAGCGGCTTATCCTTAACAGGCTCCTCATGTGCGTATTTCACGTTGATATTACCCTTAATATCAACGTCAGGTGCTACGTATGTAAGAATAGCAGCCTCGGCAGCCTTAACAAGTGACTTTATAAATGGGTCAGTGGCGCGAGGAAAAATAAGAGAGAATGACACTTTTCTGCCTTCAATACGTATATCATCTTCTACCATACCGGATTCCACGATATTCTTACCAGTACCGGGATAGCGAACATTTTGAAGTGCATCAGTGATAAGTTTTGGATATAATGTCTGTTGCATTGCTGATTAATTATTAAAAGTTACTTTAGGATTGCAGATTTCAGGATTCTGAAGTTCACCGCGTGAAAAACTGCGATAAGTGTCTTGCTCGATATCCACGTCAGGCTCTTCAAGTTGTAAAGAGTGAGCGAGAGGAAAAGCGATATACTTGATAGTAAGTCCTCGGCTTAGCCATTGTTGCTCGTAGAAAGTCTTGATATTCAGGATATCCGCATCACCTACACACTCCGGATTGCCGTATAAGTCCGTAGTATCTGCAATAGTTTCAATAGAGTTATGTTCCGCCATGATATGAGTGTAAGTGTACAGGAACGGGCTGTCCGTCTTAAGGTGTACGGTACCGCCGTCTTTAAGCACTTTGCTGTACAACTTCAAGAAATTAGTTGCAGTAAGACGCTTTCTGACTCGTTTCATCTGTGGGTCCGGGAAAGTGATCCAGATTTCGTCAACCTCGGAATCGTCAAAAAATCTGTCAAGCAATTCTATATTAGTACGCAAAAACGCTGCATTTTTAAGATTCAATGCACAACGCAGCTTTGCTCCCGTCCACATTCTGGCACCCTTAATGTCAATGCCGATAAAATTTTTGTCAGGAAAACGCTGAGCCAGCCCGACAGTGTATTCACCTTTACCGCAGCCTAATTCAATCACTATCGGATTATCATTATGAAATACTTCCTGTCTCCATTTACCGCGAAGAGGACAGATATCATCGCTCATTACGGCAAAAGGAAA
Organism: Bacteroidales bacterium; assembly: GCA_022768005.1. Classification (GTDB taxonomy): domain Bacteria; phylum Bacteroidota; class Bacteroidia; order Bacteroidales; family Muribaculaceae; genus CAJUPY01. The sequence goes on from JALEMF010000061.1 coordinate 12,327, forward strand.
CTGGTACACACCTTCAAGCGACTCAAGTTCTTTAAATTTCTTAAGTTTGTTTTTACCCATATCTGACAAAATCTTGTTTAAGACTACAAATTTACTCAAATTCTCTGAATAATACGGCATTAAAAATGTCAGTAGCAGGCAAGTCCACAAAAAAAATGTTAATCATAGCGATATACCGATTATTTTCCTTAACTTTGAGAGTTAAAATAATCAGAATATATGGCAGAAGCGTATTTTAACGAAGAAGAAAAAATTCTTTTCAAAGATTTGTTTCATCGATTGATTGCTTTATCTCGTGAGATAGGAGAAAAAGGCGATGTCAATCGTATAATTCGCGGTGTTCGCAATGCTATCATTAATGGGCACTACAAGCGTGACAGATACGGAATAAATCCGCTATTGCATGCGATGTCAACATCGACAACGCTTGCCGACCGTCTTTCGCCTGACCGTGATATGATTATTGCAGTACTGCTCACCCCGGCTGTCTCTTCAGGCTTTGCCACGCTTGACGTTATTAAAGAGCATTGGGGCGCCGATATCACAAAACTCGTAAGAGGACTTATCAAAATTACTTCTCTATACAGCCACAGACAAGCGGTGGAAAGTGAAAATTTCCGTCGTCTGCTGATGGCATTTGCCGATGATATCCGAGTTATCATCATTATGATTGTAGACAGGCTCGTGCTTATGCGTAAGATAAACCACCACGCAAACGTATCTTTCGTGCAAGACGTGGCATACGAAGCGAACTATCTGTACGCTCCGCTTGCTCACCGCCTCGGTCTTTACGGCATTAAGAGCGAACTCGAAGATATGTCGCTCAAATACACTAATAGAGAAATATATACCGCTATTGCTCACAGGCTGAACAGCAAGAAAGCTGAACGCGATGCTTATATTGCGGACTTTATAGCACCACTTAAGGAACGGCTGATAAAGAGCGGCCTTAAGTTCGACATAAAGGGGCGTACAAAATCCATCTACTCCATTTGGAACAAGATGAGAAAGCAAGGTATTGATGTAGAAAACCTTGAAACCAAGATTTACGACCTGTTCGCTATCCGTATCATAATAGACTCCGAAGATGATCACGATTCAGAAAAACGCGACTGCTGGACTGCATACTCTATTGTCACTGATATGTACGAGCCTAATATTGCTCGTCTTAAGGACTGGGTGCAGAAACCTAAGAGAAACGGATACGAATCACTGCATATCACCGTTGCAGGGCCAAATAACAAGCCGGTGGAAGTGCAAATCCGAACTCGCCGTATGGACCTTATTGCAGAAAAGGGTCTTGCTGCTCACTGGAAGTACAAGGGCGGACACAGCGAGGCTACTTTTGACTCCTGGATGAACAACGTTCGCGATATTCTTGAAGCCGCCAAGACAGGACCGTTCGAACTTATCAAGAACTTCAAAATGGATGTTTATTCCAAGGAAGTTTTTGTATTTACCCCTAAGGGAGACTTGTACAAGTTGCCACTCGGAGCCACTCTGCTTGACTTTGCATTCCATATTCATTCAAAACTCGGGTATACGTGTACCGGAGGTAAGGTGGAAGGGAAAAACAAGAAGTTAAATTACGTTCTGCAAAGCGGCGACACCGTAGAGATCCTGACTTCTAACAGTCAGAAACCGAAACTTGACTGGCTTTCATTCGCCATTACGTCAAAGGCAAGAGAAAAAATCCGTCAGTCCGTCAAGGAAGAACAAAATCGTGAGGCGGAAGTTGCTAAAGAACTTCTTCAACGTCGTTTTAAAAACAGAAAAATCGATGTTGACGAGGCTACTCTGATGAAAACCATCAAGAAACTCGGCTACAAGACAGTTACCGAATTTTACGTAGCGATAGCAAGTGAGGTTTTAGACGTAAACAAGGCTATAGATACGTATTTGTCTTTGTCTAACGCTGAGACTCAGGTTGCGGAAAATGTTTCCGCTGAAGCTTTCACCCTTATGAATAAGGAAGATGAGCAAACAGACAAAGACAATTCTGCGAACGGTGACGTACTCATCATAGGCGAAAATGCTGTAAAAGGCATAAAATATAAACTATCAAAATGCTGTAACCCTATCTTCGGAGATGAAGTATTCGGCTTTATTTCCGCAGAAGGTGCCATAAAAATTCACAGGTGCGACTGTCCTAATGCCGCGCACCTAAAGGAAAAATACCGTTATCGAATTATAAATGTAAAATGGCAAGGCACGGAAGGTGTGATGAGTACAGTAATGCTGAAAGTTACCGGTAGAGATGATGTGGGCATTGTGACTCAACTCAGTTCTATTATCAACAAATCTAAGTCTGCTATTCTCAGAAGTATATCCATCAATTCAAACGGAGGTACATTTATGGGCACTCTGGGTGTATCCGTTAAAAATGAAGAGATGGTATCACAGTTAATCACTAAACTAAAAGGAGTAAAAGGCGTGTACGATGTGACACGTGAAAACAGAAATATACACTATAACCAATGAAAAAGTTATTTAATATACTATCCGTAACCCTTTATCTGGGTATCATAATGGCTTCTTGCGGAAGTTCCGAAAGTGAAAGTGAAGCACAGAAACTGTTAAATCAGGCTCAAGCAGCTCTTGATGCTAAAGATACGTCATTGGCAACCGCCCTTCTTGACAGCATTGACAAAGCATATACTTCCGAAACTGAAGTAAGGAAGTCTGCACTTAAGATGAGGTCGGAAATAATAGAATGTGAAACACTGAAAGAAATTGTCAGCGCAGACAGTCTGCTGTCGTATTATGCCGACCTTCACAAGCAGATGACGGAGAAAATGAAACTTATTAACGACCCTCAACTCGTAGAACCGTATTACGTACCAAAGTCAGCATTCAAGGCTGATTTCGTGAACACGACAGGGCTACAAGCACGCGTAGATGAAATAGGTCAATTCTACATGGTATCTTCCGTCAGAGGTTCTAATCTGAAACACAATTCCGTCACTATTACAGTAGATGGTGAAAGTGCGACAACTGCAGTTATCCCGTACGACGGTGAAGCAAATTACAGAGTAGGCGGCTCGGAATTGGTAACATATATGACTGCACAATGTGACACCTTAGGAAAATTTGCGTCCGCTCACCGCTCTCAGATGGGCAAACTCACATTCAATGGTGAACGTAAACAGACTATCCAACTTTCACCGGCGCAAATCACTGCCATTGCCGATGCTTGGGAGTTTTCTCAGTCAATAGTACAATCAAGAGAACTTACCGTGCAGCGCGAAAAACTGGATAAGAAGTTACAAATCGCTCGTGACCAAATCGCAAGACAAACTGAGGAATAAAAAACCAAAACATAATGTCAAGCATCACCTTGGATTCCGCATTTTGGGACTTTGTAGACGCTCACAGGAATGATGACGTTTCAAAATTGCGACTTAAATTCGCTCCTGCTGCCGGCGATACGATTGACTTGTCATTAACTCATATTCAATGCCTCCAAAAAGCCGGAAAGAAATTTATCACTCCTGACGGATTTTCCGTTGCCCCGAAACTGATGTTGGCACCACTCTCAATAGAGCAGGCAAGCAGTGGGGTAATAGCGGCTTTTCACGCCTCGCTTGTTCCGAAGGGCGGCACGGTGCTTGATATGACTTGCGGACTCGGTGTTGACTCAAAAGCATTCGCAGAACTTGCAGACTGCAACGTCACCGCTTGCGAATTAAATCCGCTCTACGCAGACGTTGCCGAATACAACTTTGCTGAAAATAAAAATGTCACTGTTATCAAGGGTGACAGTATAGAGTACCTTAAATCCTGCAATAAACATTTTGATGTGATTTTCATAGACCCCGCTCGCAGAGATGCCCGTGGTGGAAGAGTTTACAATATCCACGACTGCACTCCTGACGTAAGCGAATTACTGCCGTTAATGATACGTCACACAGACAAAGTGATAGCAAAACTGTCGCCAATGCTTGACATTTCACAGACAATCCGTGACCTTACCCCTACTGATATCTATTCCGTGCAGGGCGACAACGGTGAATGTAAAGAAGTGTTGGCAGTGATTGTCAAAGATAACGCTGACACTGAAACCAATATCCACATATATTACGACAATCATTTCTTTAACTTCAAACGAAGCGAAGAAAATACCGCAACACCTATTTTCGGCACGCCTGAAATCGGTCAATACTTGTACGAACCCTACGCAGCGACTATGAAAGCCGCTCCGTTTACCATTCTTTCGTCAAAATTCGGACTGACAAAACTGCATCAAAATACGCACCTCTACGCCGGTAACAGTATTATTGAAAATTTCCCGGGAAAATTCTACAAGATAATTGACATCATAAATTTTTCCTCATCGGAAATAAAATCCGTAGCAAAAAAATACCCGAGGCTTAATGTTGCCACTCGTAATTTCATCTTATCGCCTGAAGAACTGACGAAAAAACTGAAAGTAAAAACAGGTGGTAACCTGAAGACATTCGGCGTGACAGTCAACGATGGAACAAAAAAATTAATTATCACTTTAATGTAATCTTTTTTACTTATGCAAGACAAATTCGTTGTAGGGTTGGGGGAAGCATTATGGGACGTATTCCCTGACGGTAAAAGAATAGGCGGAGCGCCCGCAAACTTTGCTTACCACGTTTCGCAATTCGGACTTAAAAGCATCGTGGTCAGTGCAGTAGGCAAAGATAGTCTCGGCGATGAAATTATCAGTATTTTCAAGTCAAAAGCACTCAATTACATTGCTCCTCAGATAGATTTTCCGACAGGTACAGTACAGGTAACTCTTGATGCCGCCGGCGTTCCTGACTACCATATTACAGAAAACGTTGCATGGGATAATATACCATTATCTGAAGAACTGACATCGCTTGCAAAAAATACTTGTGCTGTATGCTTCGGATCGCTTGCACAGCGAAGTGACTGTTCTCGCAGCACTATAAACACATTTCTTGACTTGCTTCCGGACAATGCCATCATAGTCTTTGACATAAATCTGAGACAGAATTATTACACCAAGGAGATTATAGAAACATCGCTGAAAAAGTGCAACATCCTAAAAATCAATGAAGACGAATTGGGAATAGTAGTGAAAATGTTTCGATTATCAGCAAAGAATTACGAATCACAATGCGCAGAACTAATCCGTAAATATCAGTTATACACGGTCATCTTAACTTGCGGAGAAAACGGGAGTTATGTATTTACAGAAAACTTCAAGTCATTTATTCCCACACCCAAAGTTAAAGTTGCCGACACTGTTGGCGCAGGAGATTCATTCACGGCAACATTCGTATCTTCACTATTGCGAGGTAAAGACTTAAGCACTGCACACGAAATTGCCGTAAACGTTTCCGCGTACGTATGCACTCAGACAGGAGCAATGCCTGTTCTGCCCAAAGAACTATGTGAATAAGACTTTAATACCAAGTCACACCATTTGATGTAGATGAGCGTTTGTCGTATTTGAGGTCGCTGAGGAGTGACGACTTGACGGCTATACTGAAGTTATATGACTTGTAAGGACCTACAGGTACGAAACTTGCTCGCATAGCAAAGCAGTGCAGGTCACGAGATATGTTACAGTTCATATATGCAAGTTTATGAGTATCAAAGTTATAACTTGCAGAGAAACCGAAAGTCCAGTTTTTTGTAGGACGGATATTACCGGAGAAACTTAAGTTCTGCGTTATCCTACCCTTATACTCTAATTTTTTCTTATCAAATTCGCCGTAACTATAGTTTACGGAATAGTTTACGGACAGGCTCCATGGTACACTCCACTTCATGTATCCGTCTTCACCCATATCAGTCCCCTCTTCTTCCTTTTTAGCACCCGGGCGACTTAAATGTCCGTCTTCCTCATTGTCAGAGTTGGCATTATTATTGTTTTGAGCATTCTTATTCTTGTTATCGTCCTTATTTTTCTTCTTAAAAGTATCGTTGTTAAACGTGTACGAGAAAGATGTACCGGTGCTTGAAAGACGTCCGATACCCTTTCCGCATTTCCAGCGCGGAATGTTTACCCTTACAGGGTTACCGTATTCGTTAAGTTGATAAGTATATACGTCCCAAGTAGCTGCAAGGCTGAGGTTGAAACTCTTGGTGAGACGCAATAAAAGTGATGTATTGATATTACTCCAATTCAATGAGTCGGCAGCAAAGTTATAACTCTGCGACACCGTAAAGTTTTCAATTAGTGACACTTTCTTTTCTCCGATAGAATCATTATCGGACTTAACTTTCATTTCGACATTATTAGCCAAAGATACGGATACCATACCGGTTTTTCCTTCACCCGGCACGCCGTAAAGGGAATTTGGGAAGAGAGAGTATTTACGTGTCTGTTGGTTACCGTTTACATCAGTATAATTGTACTGACCATAGTACCCGAAAAATGAAGAACTGAAGTCCGGCGAACCACTGAATGATATGGTAGGAGTCAATACGTGGCGTATCATCTTCACCTTATCACCGAGGAATGGAAGTGGCTTAAAGAAACCGTAAATCTTTGTATCAAGTGAAAGCGATGCATTAAAATCCCATACGTTGTAAAAACTGTAAGTGGTATCACATATTTCAGCAGCCGCAGCAGGGTCCCAGTCGCGTCTTACCTTACGAGTATACATTCGGTCCGTAAACGAAATAGACGGGGTAAGATTTATATACTTAAACGCATTGAAAGTCGCAGAAATAGGGATAGAATGTTTCATAGCGTTTCTCCAGTCCTTGATAAGACTCTTTTGGAAAAACTCATCTTGCTTGGCAGTAAGCGAGTTTTGCAACTGTCCTGAATAAGAAAGACGAATTTTTTCGTACCACTTTTCGTCACCCACAGCCTTTTTTCTCTTGAATGGATAAGTTTGTGACATTGTCAATGTCACGTTAGGAAAAGAAACGGTAAGCGTAGAGTCCTGAGTACGCTGAGCGATATTCAAGTTCGTGGAAAGAGACCACTTGGAGCGCGGAAAGCGATAAGTCATATTGATAGTAGAACTCTTAGTGCTTTCAGTGAAGTTACTGTTGTAGTAACTGTTAAGGTCGTTACGCGAATATCCGCTCGTCATATAGTTGACACTCGCCGACAATGTCATATTAGGATTCGCTTTGGAGTCCTGAGAGTGTGACCATATCACCTGGAAGTTTTTCTGCTTGGAATAGTCTGCCTGTCCTTTATCACCGTAAATAGTGGTAAGAAAACTGATATCGAAATTACCGGAGTATTTATAACGTTTTGTGTAAGAAGACGTTGCTTTCAATCCCCACGAACCTTTCGTGTAAATTTCTCCGGTGAGCGCAAGGTCCATATTGTCATTTATGGCAAAATAATATCCGCCGTCACGAAGATAGAATCCCCTGTTATAATCATCACCGAATGTAGGCACCAAAATACCTGATGAATATTTTTCCGAGAACGGGAAGTAACCGAACGGCACTGCTATCGGCAAAGGTAATCCTGCAAGAACGAGGTATGCCGGACCTGTCACCACATTTTTCTTAGGCTTGACTTTAGCCGTGGTAAGTTGGAAATAGAAGTGAGGGTGTTCGTGGTCATCACAAGTGGTGTATCTGCCATTTTTCATATAATAGTAGTCATCTTCAGTTTTTTTTGTGTAACCGCCTGTAAGATAACCTTCTCCCTGTTGAGTTATAACGTCTGTGATGTATGCACGCTTGGTCTTGAAGTTATAGCTCATAGTCTTGGTCTCGTACGAAGAACCGCCTTGTTCAAATACAGGCTTGCCCTGGAGTTCACCCACAGAGTCCGGACGACCGACAGCGTACACCGTCTTATCCCTCATATCCACCTCAATCTGAGCCGCTTCGAGCTTTAAGTCACCATAATTCACCTTACCGTCACCGTACATCAACGCTTTGTTTCTGCCTAAAAGAATAAGCGAGTCCGAAGTATTGATAGTGATAACATTGTCAATATCAACTTTTTCACGACGAATACGGGACTTACGAGGTACGGTGTCACGCTGGGCTAACGCAGAATCTTTGATAACATTTTTAACGCTGTCAACAAGCACTCCCAAAGAATCTGAAATACTTGCGGTGTCAACAGCAATAGAATCGCTAACAACCTCTAAATCAAGATCATCATCTTGCTCAGTAACAGCGACAGCACCCCTTGACGCAAAAGTGATTGCGCTGACACATAATATTATAATAGGAATTATATAGCGTTGAGAAGTTCTCAAAATATCTTTCAGTTTTCTTTTGAGGTGCAAATTTAGGCAAAATATGTGAAAAGTGAAAGCGTTAGAATGTTATTTAACACACGATTTGTATGAAACAATGTATTCCTTAACAAAAAAATAACTAACTTTGTACTACTATTAAGAATTTTGAACAAAATATCACCAATTAAATGGCAGAAAACTCATTACTCTCGCGCCTGGAAGGAATTGAGGCTCGATTTGCAGAGGTCAGCACGCTTATCACAGACCCTGACGTAATCAGCGATATGAAAAGATACGTAAAACTTACCAAGGAATACAAAGACCTTGAAAAACTTACGCAGGCTACTCGAAAATACAAAAATCTATTGGATAATATCCAAGAAGCCAAGTCAATACTTGACACTGAAAGCGATGATGATATGCGTTCGATGGCTAAGGAACAACTTGACGAAGCAAGTGCGGAACTTCCTGCTCTTGAGGAAAATATAAAACTTCTCCTTATCCCTGCCGACCCTGAAGATGCAAAAAATGCAATCGTTGAAATCCGTGGCGGTACGGGAGGCGATGAGGCAGCAATATTTGCAGGCGACCTTTTCAAGATGTACTCAAAATACTGCGAATCAAAAGGTTGGAGCATTGCAGTGACAAGCTTTAACGAAGGCACTGCCGGCGGATACAAGGAAATTGTTTTTGCCGTGACAGGTGATAACGTTTACGGTACACTTAAATACGAAAGTGGTGTACACCGTGTGCAACGCGTTCCGGCTACCGAAACTCAAGGACGTGTACACACCTCGGCTGCCACTGTCGCCGTTCTTCCTGAGGCTGAAGAATTCGATGTGGAAATCAATGAAGGCGAAATCAAGTGGGATACGTTCCGAAGTGGCGGTGCAGGCGGACAAAACGTGAATAAGGTGGAATCCGGCGTTCGACTCAGATATATGTGGAAAAATCCAAACACAGGTGTTACGGAGGAAATTCTTATAGAATGTACCGAGACTCGTGACCAACCTAAAAACAAGGAACGCGCACTCTCTCGTCTCCGCACTTTCATCTACGACAAAGAACATCAAAAATACATCGATGATATTGCGTCACGACGCAAGACGATGGTTTCAACCGGTGACCGTTCCGCTAAAATCCGTACTTATAATTATCCGCAAGGACGTATTACGGACCACCGCATAAATTACACCATATACAACCTGCAGGCATTTATGGACGGTGATATTCAAGACTGTATTGACCACCTCATCATTGCTGAAAATGCTGAAAAGCTTAAGGAATCCGAACTATAATCCATTTTTCAACAATACAATATGACACGACAGCAAATAATTGAAAATATCCGTAAAAAGCAGTCGTTCCTTTGCGTGGGACTTGACACGGATATTAAGAAAATTCCTTCTCACCTACTTCAATGTGATGACCCTGTTTTTGAATTTAACAAAGCAATTATTGACGCTACCGCGGAATATTGCATCGCATACAAGCCGAATATCGCTTTTTACGAAAGCAACGGTATATGTGGTTGGCAAGCACTTGAAAAGACCATAAAATACATTCAGCAGAACTATCCTGACCAACTAATTATCGCTGATGCCAAGCGCGGTGATATCGGAAACACTTCAGCAATGTACGCTCGGACATTTTTCGAGCATCTTAACGTTGATGCTGTGACAGTTGCGCCATATATGGGCGAAGACAGTGTCAGCCCTTTTCTCGGATACGCAGGAAAATGGGTAATACTATTGGCATTAACATCTAATAAGGGCAGCAAAGATTTCCAATTAATCACAAACGCTGAAGGCACTCCGCTATATAAAACCGTCATTTGCAAATCCTCGGAATGGGCTAACGATGATGAATTGATGTACGTTGTAGGTGCTACTCAAGGCGAACTTTTCAAAGAAATCCGCAGTGAAGCTCCGAACCACTTTCTCCTTGTCCCCGGCGTAGGAGCGCAGGGAGGCAGCCTTGAAGAAGTATGCAAATACGGTATGACAGAAGATTGCGGACTGATAGTAAATTCGTCTCGCGGCATAATATATGCATCTCAGGACACTGATTTTGCCCGAGTTGCTGCACATAAAGCACAGGAATTACAGCAGCAAATGGCAAAGTTATTACCTGCAGGATTAAAAAAATAATCCATAACGCTCTAATTAACGAAAAAATTCGTTAATTTTGCAACGAAATTCTACGGGATACGAAGAACCGATTCTGACGATTTCGTAGTATCCTAAAATACAAAAGATTACACATAACAAATCCATAAAATAATACAATTATGACAATTGACAATTTCAACTTTTCCGGTAAAAAGGCGATTGTACGTGTTGACTTCAACGTTCCATTGGACGAAAACGGTCACATCACAGATGACACACGTATCCGTGGCGCACTTCCAACATTGAAAAAAATTCTTGCTGACGGTGGCGCACTTATCGTAATGTCACACATGGGTAAGCCAAAAGGTAAAGTAAATCCAAAACTTTCTTTGTCACAAATCAAAGATGCTGTAGCAACAGCACTTGGCACTGAAGTAAAATTCGCACCTGACTGTGCAAAAGCAGCAGACGCAGCAGCCGCACTTAAGCCGGGCGAAGTACTTCTCCTTGAAAACCTTCGTTTCTATCCTGAAGAAGAAGGCAAACCTGTAGGTATTGACAAAGAAGATCCTGCATACGATGCAGCAAAGAAGGAAATGAAAGAACGTCAAAAAGAATTTGCAAAAACACTTGCAAGTTACGCAGACGTATATGTAAACGACGCATTCGGTACTGCACACCGTCGTCACGCATCTACAGCAGTTATCGCTGACTTCTTCGATGCAGACCACAAAATGCTCGGTTACCTTATGGAAAAAGAAGTAAACGCTGTAGATAACATTCTCAGCAACATTCGTCGTCCGTTCACTGCTATCATGGGTGGTTCAAAAGTATCTACTAAAATCGGTATTATTGAAAACCTTATGGAAAAGGTTGATAACCTTATCCTCTGCGGTGGTATGACTTACACTTTCGCTAAAGCACAAGGCGGTAAAGTAGGTAAATCAATCTGCGAAGACGATAAACTTGACCTTGCACTTGATATCATCGCTAAAGCTAAAGCAAAAGGCGTTAACCTCGTTCTCGCTACTGACTGCGTTGCAGCTGATGATTTCAAAAACGATGCAAACACTCAAATCTGCTCAGTAAAAGATATTCCTGAAGGTTGGGAAGGTCTTGACATCGGTCCTGACACAATGAAACTTTTCGCAGAAGCTATCAAAGGCGCCAAGACTATCCTCTGGAACGGTCCTGCAGGCGTATTTGAATTCGACAACTTCGCTAAAGGTTCTCGCGCTGTAGCAGACGCTATCGTAGAAGCAACTGCAAACGGTGCATTCTCACTCGTAGGTGGTGGTGACTCTGTAGCATGCGTAAACAAGTTCGGTCTTGCAGACAAAGTATCTTACGTTTCTACAGGTGGTGGTGCTCTTCTTGAAGCTATTGAAGGAAAAGTACTTCCTGGTATCGCTGCTATCCGTGGTGACAAATAATTGACTTTAAGTTTGTAAACAGTAAATATCAAAAAAACAGTGTTGCATATCTTGCAGCACTGTTTTTTATATCTAAAGGAAACGTTATCTCAGACTCGCCTTACACGTCATAGTTGTCCTAAAAATCACAGACCACCATATCCACCGGCACATCATGCACTTCCGGCTCAAAGTCATCTATAACTTGAAAAGAGTAGCAAACACCAATCTTAAAAGCATTGACACCGGCAAGTAATCTGTCATAGTAGCCCTTGCCACGCCCTACTCTGTTTCCTCGCTTATCAAAAGCAACAGCCGGTACTATCACCAAGTCCGGTACTTCCGGAGATACAACGTCCTCACCCGCAGGCTCGCTGATATTAAAAGCACCAGTTTGCAACGTATTTTTATCGTACTTTAGAATCTCAAGGTCATCACCTTTTACTCGAGGCAAATAAATATTTTTCACTTTACTCCATCTCTCAAGCATATCCACCGTAGGTAACTCGTCAGGCAGAGAATAATATAGCAGTATATTCTGCGCAGAACGAAATTGCTGCAACTGTTCTATTTTCTCAATCACTGCAAATTCAGATGCTACTTTTTGCTCGGCAGTCAAAGTCCTTTTAATAGCCTTGATACTGCTTCGCACAGCCTTTTTGTCCATAATTATCATTAAGGATTTTCCAAAGGGAAATCAGCCTTACCGGTTTCCACTTCATTTACAGCTTTCAAGATAGCGGAATCATCTTTATTTACAATCTCGAAATATGCTTCCATACTCTTAGCATCACGGGCAATGAGAGCCTTGATTTGAGTCAAAATCAACTTTTGAGACTGGCGGATATAATACCATCTTGGCGGAATTCCGTTTTGCTTTGCATAATTAGCGAAAGAACGAATAAGGAGTTCATCACTCGGAAGTAACTTGAGAGGATTATCCAAACCTTTCAGTTGGTCACGGTTCAAGTCGCAGTATTCAAAAGCAAACTTCTGCAAAAGACCTGAGTTCACGACACTTAGGTAGTAGTTAGTAATACCAGTTGTGTCAAACGGAACAAATATATCAGGATTAATACCACCGCCACCGTAAACCGTTCTGCCGTGAACAGTGGTGTATTTATCCTTAGTGTTAAGTTTCACGGAATCAGCCTCAAAAGCCTCACCGTGATTATATCTTTCAACAATATCATTCTGATAGTTTGCAGCATCAGTATAGTCTTTCTGAATACATCTTCCTGCAGGCGTATAGTATCTGGCAATCGTCAAGCGGATAGCACTGCTGTCCGGCAACTCTGCCTGACGTTGAATAAGTCCTTTACCGAATGAACGACGACCGATGATAAGTCCTCGGTCATTATCCTGAATGGCACCGGCAAAGATTTCACTTGAACTTGCAGAATATTCATCTTGAAGCACTACAACTTTTGCGTTCTTGAATGAACCTGAGCCATCAGCGAAGTATGAACGATCATTTTTGCCTCCTCTACCACGCTGAGCCACAATAAGCTGTCCGTCTTCAAGGAATTCATTAGCCATAAGCACAGCCATTTCCATAAATCCGCCGACATTGCCGCGAAGGTCAATAATATAAGTATCCGCTCCCTCCTGTGAAAGTTTCAGGAGAGCGGAGAAAAATTCATCGTAAGTAGTTTTACCAAAGCGTTTTACCCTAATATATCCGATATGTTTATTGTACATATATGCAGCATCAATCATATACACAGGGATAGCACCGCGAGTGACTTCAAAATTAAGAATCTTCTTGGAATTATTGCGACGTATTCCCAGGTTAACGCGAGTACCTTCATCACCTTTGAGCAATTTGAATACTTTTTCATTAGTAATACCTATTCCGGCAACATTCTCACCGTCAACACTCACAATCCTGTCACCTGCCAGAATACCAACTTTTTCAGACGGTCCGCCGGAAACAGCTTCAATGATTGTAATAGTGTCATTAGCAATCATAAATTGCACACCGATACCGCTGAAAGAGCCTTCAAGTTCTTCATTCACCCCTTGAAGTTCACTCTTGGGAATATACACGGAGTGTGGGTCAAGATTAGCAAGTAGGTCAGGGAGAGAAACCTCGATAAGCGAGTCAAGATTAACATTATCAACGTACTCGTTATCAATAAGATTAAGTATAGCACCGAGCTTCTGAGTAGAAGTGCTGATACCTTTGTTTTGGTTAAGAGAGTTACCGAACCAAATACCCCCGGCAAAGGCAAGTGCTATTACAAGCGGTAAAATAGCACGATAAACACCATTATTCTTATTCATTATATAATTCAAATATTACTTTCAATATCTTCAATATGTACACATTCCACTCCGGCACGATTCAATAAATCAATACCGTCACATATACGGTACAGTTCATTGAAAACCACACGGCGGATTCCGGATTGAATTATAAGTTTGGCACACTCTACACACGGCGATGCTGTAACGTACAGCGTAGCACCGTCACTTGAATTATTACTTCTTGCGACTTTTGTTATAGCATTCGCCTCGGCATGAAGGACGTACGGCTTGGTATGCCCGTCATCATCTTCACAAACATTTTCAAAGCCGGAGGGCGTGCCATTATATCCATCAGAAATAATCATTCCGTCTTTCACTATAATTGCACCTACTTTACGGCGTACACAGTACGAATTTTCAGACCATATCCTCGCCATTCTCAAGTAGCGACGATCAAGCAACGCCTGTTTATGTATCTGCTCCATATTCAAAATTAACGTTAATGTTTTGAGCGCCCCAAAGTTACAAATAATTTCGTAAATACTGTATAACATACAGTAAATATTACCCGTTTTGTAAAAATATTAAAATTAATTTGCACCGCTAAATAATTAGGTGTAACTTTGTAAAGTTCCGTGTTGTAACACATTTTTAACAAAATAAATACGATTTAAATCAATTCATAAACGAATTTATCAAAATGCTTAAGCGCTTTTTTATCTCCACCCTCGCTACTATCACAGGTATCTGGATTAGTTTCGGGTTATTGTTTTTTGTAGGATTATTATATGCACTCATAGGTGCTGCATCAATGTCAATGACAGATGAAGACACAATTAACATATCAGACAATTCAATTCTGTACCTTGACTTAAAAGGCAATATGACAGAAAGATACAAGCCGCAGAACATCATGTACAAAATGCAAGGATACAACGATGAAACTTTTGCGCTTGATGAAGCAATAGCCGCTATCCGCTATGCTACGTACGATGACCGTTTTGACGGTATTTTCATTAACTGCAACGGTATTGCATCTGCTCCTGCATCACTCACGGAATTAAAACAAGCATTGCAGGACTTCAAAAGATTAAGCAATAAATGGATTATCGCATATTCCGACACATACAGTCAAGGCGACTATTATGTAGCCGCTTGTGCTGACAGCATATATGTAAACCCGATCGGTGGTGTTGACCTTCACGGACTTTCAAGCACAACTTTGTATTTCAAGGACTTACTGGACAAGTTAGGCGTTGATGTTCAGATATTCAAAGTGGGAACATACAAGAGCGCAGTGGAGCCGTTTATGATTTCAAGTATGAGCGAAGCAAATCGCGAACAACAGACCGTCTATCTCGGCGACATCTGGAATGATATGGTAAAATCCATCAGCAAAGACAGAAAAATCTCACCGAACACGATTAATATGTACGCGGACAGCCTCATCTTGATGGACAACCCGGGACTATTAGTCAGCAGAAAACTTATAGACGGACTTTCTTATAAATACGAAGTAATAAGTTCACTTAAAGAACTCACAAACGTTGATTACGACAAAGAACTTAATCTCGTAACTCCTCGACAACTCTGTGCATCAGTAAGCGACTTACCGGACACTGACGAACGCGAATGTAAAATCGCCGTTTACTATGCCTACGGAGATATAGTTGACACTGGTAATACCGGAATCGTAGGAGATAAAGTTATTAAAGATTTAGAACAACTGACAAATGATGACGAAATCGGAGGACTCGTACTACGTGTAAACTCCGGCGGCGGCAGCGCATTTGCATCAGAGCAAATATGGGACGCATTGCAGCGATTTAAAGATACAGGCAAACTTCTTTACGTGTCAATGGGAGACTATGCTGCATCAGGAGGCTACTACATCTCTTGCGGTGCGGACAAAATATATGCAAACCCTAATACACTCACCGGCAGTATCGGTATTTTCGGTATGGTTCCATGCGTGGAAAACACTCTCAAAAACAAATTGGGAGTAAATCCGGAAGTTGTATCTACAAACGAGAATGCGAATATGTCAATAATGACCAAATTCACACCGTACCAAAAGAAACAAATACAAAAAAACGTAGAGCGCGGATATGAATTATTCACTTATCGCTGCGCTATCGGTCGAGGTATGGATCAAGACTCTATAAAAGCTATTGCGGAAGGACGCGTATGGACCGGTGAAAGAGCACTTAAACTCGGACTCGTTGATGAAATAGGCACACTTCAAGATGCTATCCACGGTATGGCACAAGACCTCGGTTACGAACAAGACTACCAAGTAATAGAATATCCTACTCTTAAATTCGGATTCTGGGACATATTCAAAGAAATGCAAGACAATAGTATCGAAGCTGCAATGCAACAACGCCTCGGCGAATTTTACGGCACGTATAAGCAGATTGAGGAGATTAAGAATATGAACCCACTCCAATGCCGAATGGAAAAAATAATTATACGATAATTTTCTTGAAAGTAATATAAATGGCTCGAAACAAGATTATAGAAAGTTTACTGTTCTACCCTGCCTCAGTACTTTACGGGCTTGGTGTAAACATTCGCAACTATCTGTTTTCTTGTGGAATACTCAAGTCACAAACTTTTGATATACCGGTTATTTCCGTAGGAAATCTTGCCGCAGGAGGCACAGGCAAAACACCTCATACGGAAATGATAATACAGCTGCTCAAAAGCAAATACACCGTAGGCGTACTAAGCAGAGGATACGGACGAAAGACAAAAGGGTTCCGACTCCTTGACTCTACCGCCACTCCGCAAAACTGCGGGGACGAGCCGTACCAGATGTACCTGAAATACGGTAGCAGCGTAACTTTTGCCGTGTGCGAAAAGCGTACCGAGGGCATAAAACGTATGCGCGAGGAAAATCCCAAACTTCAAGTAATAGTGCTTGATGATGCTTTCCAACACCAGTACGTAAAGCCGTCATTATCAATAGTATTAACCGAGTTTAACCGTCCTGTATTCTACGATAAATTACTTCCGTTGGGCAGGCTTCGAGAACCGATATCAGGGCTGAACCGCTGTGATGCGGTGATAGTAACTAAATGCCCGCAAAACCTCAAACCGATAGAATACCGAATATTCATAAACAAACTGAACTTATTCCCGTACCAGAAACTGTTTTTCTCACACCTGGTGTACGGAACACCTAAAGCCCTATTTCCGACATCGACTTACGGATACATATCACTTGACGGATTAAGCGACAGAGATGCAATCCTTTCCGTGACAGGTATTGCCAATCCACGTCCGTTTGTCATATACCTTCGCAAACATCAGGCACCGGTAAAGGTAAAAACGTTCGGTGACCACCATAACTTTACCGCATCGGATTTTGAAATCATAAAAGATAAATTCAATAGTCTCCAAGGAGAACATAAATACATCTTCACCACTGAAAAAGACGCAGTAAAAATCATCAATAATCCGCACTTCCCGGCAGAACTCAAGCCATACATCTTCTACATTCCTATCAATGTAAGCATCGAAGATAACGAAGACGGCTCTTTCGCTGACTACATCATCAAACACATCGCTCAAAATAAAGTTAATAATTAGCAAAAAACTTTTGCTAATCTCAACCTTTATTTTTACATTTGAAAGATTCACTATGCAAAATTGAGATAATATTGATAATGTCAGAAAAAATAATTAACTTTGTAGTCCTAAACAAGAAATCATTAACACTTAAAACTAATAATCAATGTTAGAACAAATCGCTCAAACAGCCGACTTTCTCCGCTCACGCGTAATCGGCGAAATGCCGAAATTGGCTATTATCCTTGGCACAGGTCTCGGTCCAATCGTAGATTATATTGAAGAAAAACAAGTTATCCCATACTCAGAAATTCCTAACTTCCCTATATCAACAGTTGAAGGTCACGCAGGTTGCCTCATCTTCGGTGAGATGGGCGGTAAACGAGTAATGGCAATGCAGGGTCGTTTCCACTACTACGAAGGCTACGATATGAAGCAAGTTACATTCCCGGTACGCGTAATGCGCGCACTCGGTGTTGAAACTCTTTTCGTGTCAAACGCAGCAGGTGGTATGAACAAAGATTTCAAGGTAGGCGATGTAATGATTATCACTGACCACATCAACTTATTCCCTGAAAATCCGCTCCGCGGCAAGAACTATAAAGAACTCGGCGATCGCTTCCCTGCAATGACAGAAGCTTACAGCCACGAATACGTAAAACTCGCAAACAAAATTGCTGAAGAAAAAGGCTTGCGCCTTGTACACGGTGTTTACGTAGGTACAACAGGTCCTACATTTGAAACACCTGCAGAATACGAATATTTCCGTGTAATCGGCGGTGATGCAGTAGGTATGTCAACAGTACCTGAAGTAATCGTAGCGAACCACGCAGGAATGAAAGTGTTCGGTATCTCAGTTATTACAGACCTCGGCGGTAAAGATATCACATACGTTCCTACTCACGAAGAAGTACAAGAGGCAGCCGTAACAGCTCAGCCTACTACCGTAGCAATCATCTCTGAAATGGTTGCACGCGTTGAACTTTAATACGTATTACCTTACAGCAAAGGTGTCGGAGTGATATGTCACCGCCGGCACCTTTGTCATATACAACATATAAATTTCACTATGGAAGAAAAATTGACGGAAATTTCCACTCTTGGAGAGTTTGGCTTAATTGACCACGTTACTAAAGGTTTTGAACTCAAAAATGAATCAACGGTAAAAGGTGTAGGCGATGATTGCGCAGTGATGCATTACCCTGACACTGAAGTCCTTGTATCTACAGACCTTTTACTTGAAGGAATACATTTCGACCTTACCTACGTACCACTTAAGCACTTGGGATACAAGGCAGTTGCCGTAAATCTATCCGATATATATGCCATGAACGGTACTCCACGCCAGATAACAGTTTCATTAGGCATCTCAAAACGCTTTGCGGTGGAACATATAGAGCAACTGTACTCCGGAATTCGTCTTGCATGCGAAATTTACGGTATTGACCTCGTTGGAGGGGACACTACTTCCTCTCGTCAGGGACTTGTAATATCCATTACAGCTATCGGTGATGCTCCTAAAGAAAAAATAGCAACTCGCTCCGGTGCTCACCCTAATGACCTTATCTGCGTATCCGGTGACCTGGGTGCAGCATATATGGGTCTCCAACTTTTGGAACGCGAAAAAGTGGCATCTGCAGGACAAATAGATTTCACTCCGGACTTTGCCGGTAAGGAATACCTTATTGAGCGCCAGTTAAAGCCGGAGCCACGCCGAGATATAGTTCAAAATCTTGACAAAGCGGGCATTATCCCTACTTCAATGATAGACATTTCCGACGGACTTTCTTCCGAGCTTCTTCATATCTGCGGTAAGAGTCATGTAGGCTGCCGTATCTACGAAGACAGAATTCCTATTGACTATCAGACTGCCGTGATGGCGGAAGAACTCGGAATGAACCTTGTGACTGCGGCACTTAACGGCGGAGAAGACTATGAACTTCTATTCACAGTACCTCTGCATCTTCATGAGCAAGTGGAGTCTATCCCCGGTATTAAAATCATAGGTCATGTCACTGAGGAAAAACTCGGGTGTGCTATGATTACTCGTGACGGTAATGAAATGCAACTCCGTGCGCAGGGATTCAATCATCTCGGCAAAAACGAAGAATAAAATTTATCAGAATAAAAGAAACAGAGGAGTGCGACACTAATCACACTCCTCTGTTTCTTTATAGATATGCAAATATTATTCAAGCACAATGCGTGCAAAATACTCGGGACGATGGAAATCCGGCTTTTCAGACACTATCGGATTCCATGAAAGATAGTGTGGCTGTGAGGTGCCTGAAGCACACTTGTTAAAGTTACCTTTCATCTCTATCGGCTTACCTTCGTATTTTACACCTATCAAGTCCAACGGGACTGCGATTAATACGTTCCACGCAAAGAGTCCTTCCACTTCGTTAAAAGGTCTGTTACCGCAAGAACAATAACGCTTTACTCTATCCAGTTCCTCATGGGTGAGACGAGTCGGATTATTACGCTGTGAACGGTGAGATGCATTGATAGTACCGATACAGTTAAACTCAAAGTTCCAGTAATGATTGTCACATTTTGGTGATACAAAAAATTCCACACAGGAATCCTGACTGACGGGTGAATTATCTTCATAATTGACTGCACGGAGATAATTACATCTTACAAAGAAATCAACATAAATATATTTCCCGTCATGAGCCACGTTTGCCACGGCAAGAGGCTTATACGGAAATTGTTCTTTCCAATTAACGGAATCAATGGAAACCTCAGCACCTACATCTTGAAGTCTGCTGATAATTTCTTCGGAATCAAAATTTTGTAACTCGGCAATAAGCGGAACAAAAAGTTGTTTATCAGGCATAATGGATTGCAATTAAATCTTTTATACTCATATAGCAGCCAAACGCAGCCATTACAAAAAGCACTGTGGCGATAATTCTATTCAGTATCCATATAGAATGAGAATTAAATCTCGCTCTGACTTTATTGACGGAGTATGTGATGAAGTACCACCAGAACAATGCACCGAGAATAATCCCGGAATAACCTACCATATAGTGATAGTACTGAAATTCGGGCTGCAAGAAACTGAATCGAGCAAAAAGTCCTATGATGAAAAATAATATTAACGGATTAGAGAATGTGAATAAGAATCCGGTGCAGAAATCAGCAACAAAATTATTTGGCTTACCGGATTTCTTCTTCAATGGCTGTGCCGGACTTTTCTTAAACAGATAAAAGGCGTATGCTGCGATTGCAAGACTTCCCAACAACTGCAGTATCCCTTGATTTGCCTCAATAAAATCCGTAACGAACGACAAGCCCAAACCTGTGAGCAAGCAATATATCAAGTCAGATAAAGCTGCACCGACACCTGTAACAAAAGCAGGCCATCTGCCCTTGTTTATCGTACGCTGAATACATAGCATACCAATAGGTCCCATAGGAGCAGAAATAAGCACACCTATGAGGAAACCACTAATTGCGATGTCGTAAAATTGGTCCATCAGGGTGCAAAGTTAAAAAAATTATCGCGAACTACGAAATTAAGCATAATGATTTTTAGTCCATCACAGCGGATTAAGTGGATAAAAATAGGGTAAGCCATCGCTGACCTACCCTATCTGATATCAAATTACAAAATACTTCTATTACTTAATGAGTATTTTGTCTGTCTTATTACCAATCTTGCGAATGTAAATACCCGGGCGGAGATTATCGGCAGAAATCTTAATACCAAGCAAATTATAGTACTCGGCAACAGCATCGCCGTCCGCTTCATCTTCAGCAATTCTATCAACACCTGTGCTGAGTTTTGTAAACTTATACATATCCTTAGCCTTTGTCAGAGCAGGAGTATTGACAGGGAGTGCGAATGCCTTGAAGTATTCACTGATATTTCCGCAGACGTAAACATTATTTGCGATATCCCATGCAATATCATTAACATTTGCGCCCATTCCGTGACTTACAGTATATGCTGTACTTAATGACGGAGCACCGTCACCGCTATAACTCAAGTTGTAAACGGTAAACTCAGTAACGGAACTTGCAATAGCAATCTTGCTGCAGTCCGGAGATAAACGGATACCTGCACCGCCGCGAGTAACGGTTGTTTCTTTTAATCTTTCATTTCCGTTTGCATCAATATATACGAGTGACGGTGTGCTTTCATTTGGTTGCGAACGATATTGACAATACCAGATACCACCGCGATTATCGTAAGCAATGTTAGTGCCATCAGGATAAATAGTATAATTACCTGTCAAGCCTGAAATATTTCTCGGAGATGGTAATGCTTCTGAATTTCCAATATTATATTCATCTACACGACCATACCTTTTATTTGAGCTGAACAAGCCGAACTGATAAGACAATGCAAGCAACTTAAGATTATCACCCTCGCCCTTGATATCAAAACCGAGGTTTGCTGCAGCAAGGAAGTTTCCTGCACCGTCGCGGTACATCAAATTACTTGCATCATTTGAGCCGTTTCTTAGAAGTGATTCAAAACGATTGTTTTCAACCAAATCTTCAAAACTTGGAGCGTATGCGATATAACTACCGGAGCCGTTACCGCGAGTCACAAAGATTCTACCATCTTTTGACACTCGCACTTTCTGTAAGTCCGGACCGAACTTACCATTTGCATCATTGCTTGGAGTAAGTCCGCCCATAAATGCATAATTACCGGTGTTAGGATTAATTATAGGAGAGAAATCAGGCTTAAATGCGTACAAGCCCTGACCATTATTAGAACTAAAATAACCGGTATTAGGAACTGCCATACCTTCAGTGCAATAGACATTACCGAATGTCTCGCTTTCCGAATTATTATCAACTTCAACACTACGAGGATTATAGAACTTCAGCGACATAAATTCTTGTGGTGAAGATTTTGATGCACCCTTCACGGAAATAGCCCAAGAGTAACCGTCATCTTCCGGTAATTCAGTTACATCAACATAGTCAGTGTGCTGACCTGCAGACCTTGCTCCGAGGCTCTCAGTGTGGACTTGTTTTCCGTTTTTATCGTAGAAAATGAAGTCAACATTTTCTGCATCAGCGTTCAACGAATAAGTTGCCACCAAATTATAGCCTTCCGGATAACTTGAAAGACCGTAAGCGTACGGGTTTGCACCAGTCAGAGGTTGAGGATTGTTTTGCGCAACAGGTCCGTAAGAGTAATAAGCGATACCCTGATTTTCAGCGAATACCCAGCCTTCAAAACTTGTAGAACCGTCAGTGTTAATTATTACATCACCTCCTCCTGTAGTGTTTTCAACGTCACCAAGACCGTTTTCAGGATAAGCACCCATAGGAGTGATAGTGCTGTAATTACCGGTATTATCTTGAAGGAGGTACATACGTCCGCTTTTCTTACCGTCAAATACAATATTGACAGCATACTTCTGAGAAGCCCAAGTAAATTCATGGTGAGATGCACCCCAACCGCTCGGGACAGTCACGTGACATGCCTCACTGTATTTGGTATTCGTATTATCAATAGATGTAAGGTAAGTAGGATAAGAACCGGCACCGTCAATCCAATACGTACCGGTCCAAGGATATACGCGGGCAGGTTGTCCTATTGAACGATAATTACCGTTAGCATCTGTCACATAAACGTGCTTTGCATTCCATGAACCATCGGAATTTCTGCAGTACTCAATAATCTTTGTTTCAGAACCGTTATCTTCAACAAATCCGAGCCATACTTGACCGCTGAAAGAAGGATTACGGTCAGGCTCCATTGCCCTACCCAATTCCTGAGCACCTTGAAGGTCCATAGTACTGAGCAAGAGTTCAGGAAGAGCGGTATCGCTTGACCAGCAATAGATACGCAATGCATCTCCTGCTTTGACAAAGTTACAAGCCACAATTCTGCCGTCAATGTAAGACACGTCGCTGAGTGTGTAAGTACCACCTGCCACAACAGGACTCATCTTGAGGCTACCTAACAAAGCACCCGTCTGCGCATTAAGCACGATAATTCTTTCGTGATTATATACACAGTAAAGTTTACCGTTAGCGTAGCAGAAGTTATTGATAAGAGTAGCATCGTAACCGTCTTTGAAAGCATTGCCGTTTGCCACAGAGTGATTCCATTTTTCCTTAAGTTTGAAAGGACCGTAAACATCTTGATTTTGCGGAACATTTCCGTAAGTAAGGTACGCAAAACCTTGATTTTCAGAGAATATCCATGCTTCAAAATAGTTAGAGCCATCGGTATTGATGTATATATCACCTGCACCGGTAGTATTCTCCGCATAGCCGAGACCACCTTCAGGGTAACTGCCACAAGGAGTTGTAGCCGTATAATTACCGGCATTGTCTTGAATGACATTCATTCGTCCGTTTTTCTTACCGTCAAATACGACATTTGCAGCATACTTCTGACCATTCCAATAAAATTCTCTGTGACAAGAGCCCCAAGTATTTTCAAGGTTTACTGCACAGTATTCACCGTACTTAGTGTTTGAAGTATTAGGCACTGATACGATGTATGTAGGACGAGAGTCACAACCGTCAACCCAGTAAGTACCGTTTGACCATGGATACAGACGCGCATATTTTCCTAACGGATAACGAGCATCACCGCTTGCATTAGTTACTTGCGCAGTTTTAGAAGTCCATGTACCGCTTGAATTTCTGTCGTACTCTACCATCTTCGCTACAGAACCGTCATCATATATAAATCCTACTCGGATATCACCTGAGAAAGAAGCATCTGAATTAAATTCCATAGCATATCCTAACTCTGCAGCACCGCAAAGGTCTGTTGTATGGAGCAATACTTGAGGTGCGGAACTATCTGTATCCCAAGAATAGAGTTTTATTTCCTCACCTGCCTTCACCATATTGCAAGCCACGATTTTACCATCTACGTAAGCCACGTCGCTGAGCAGATAAGCACCGCCTGAGATGGTGCCATTCATCGGTAAGTCGCCAAGCACTTCAGCAGTCTGTGCATTGAGAACAATAATGCGTGAGTGGTCATACACGCAGTAGAGTTTTCCATTAGCGTAGCAGAAGTTGTTGATTTTCTTAG
>JALEMF010000070.1 GCA_022768005.1 Bacteroidales bacterium
ACAAGTGGGACAGAGTGTAACATCTCTGACTGCCTGTGACAATGTTACACCTGTTACAGTATTACAGATGAAATATATGGGACAGTGTCCCAAGTGTCTCGGCGTCTATCGTGGGACAGTGGGACAGACAACATCATCAGAGAAAGTCGGAGAGCATGAGGTCTGTCCCTGATACTGAAGAAGTTACACCATTGAGGTAAATCAAAGATGTACGGCTGTCAGAAACACCGTATAAGCACGTAGTGCGCCACCCTGAGATAGCCACCCTCTCCACTCGCACCTCGGGGAGGTGCGGTCTGTCCGATACTAATGAAGTAGCACCGGCAGAGAAAGTGCAATCAGTTTTTACACTGCGAAATTGAGTAATTGCAAAAAAAATAGTAAATTTGCACCGCAAACGCTATTCAAGATTATGAAAGGCAAAATAGAAAAATTTGATTCACACAAAGGGATTATTTCGCACATCACACTCACCAACGAAAGTGGTGCTTCTGTCACTCTTTCCACTCTAGGCGCAGGAATTGTCAGCATTAAAGTTCCTGACACCGAAGGTAAACTGTCTGACATCGTGATGGGATACAAAAACCCTTGCGACTATATCTACGACGGACCTTGCTGCGGTAAAATCCCCGGCAGATACGCAAACCGTATTGCTCGAGGATTATTCTTCCTTAACGACAAAGAATACCACCTCAACGTAAACTGTGGACCAAATCACCTCCACGGAGGACCCGAAGGTATTCAAAATCAAAACTGGCTGTACGCCGTTGACGGTGAAGCCGGAGACGTCACTTTCTTCCTCAAAAGCAAAGACGGTGACGAATATTACCCCGGTAACATTGAAATCCGCGCCAACTATCTTTGGACTGAAAATAATGAACTGCACCTCACACTCCAAGCCGTTACCGACGCCGATACTATATTAAATCTCACGAACCATACATACTTCTGTCTCTCCGGACACAATGCCGGTAATGCACTGGAACACGAACTCCAACTGTTCTGCTCAAAATACCTTGACACTGACAACACCCTCGCTCCTACCGGAAAACTACTGCCAGTCAAAGGTACGCCTATGGACTTTACCCGCTCTCACCCTATTAAAGACAGAATTAAGGACGACTTTAAGCCACTACACATAGGAAAAGGATACGACCACTGCTGGGTGGCTGACGGCTTCTCTGAAAAAGCACCGAAACTGAACATCATCGCTATCCTTAAAGACCGTAATTCCGGACGACAATTACAAATCGACTCCACTCAGCCCGGTGTACAAGTATATACAGGTAACTGGCTCACAGGCTCTCCTATGGGCAAAGACGACTACGAATACAAAGACTACGACTGCGTGGCTATCGAATGTCAAGGTCTTCCCGATGCCCCGAACCACAAAAATTTCCCTTCACAGATTCTACGCCCCGGCAAAGAATACTATCAACAAATAATATTCCGATTTACCACACTCCTATAATAATATAGATACACATTATGGAAACGACTCAGACTCCACAAAACAATACTCCCCAAAAGAAAACTAAATCCAAGTTTTCCACCACTCAAATCCTAATCGCTGCAATTATCGTCATCGTAATCATCGCCGGCGTTCTTATCGGAGCACTTTTCAGTAAAAGTAACGCCGCTCAGGAGGAAATGGAGCAACTAAAGCTCACTAACGAACAACTCCAACTCGCAGGAGAATACGAAAGCCTCAACAACGAATACGCTCAGTACGAAAACCAAACGCAGCTCCTCGCAAATGACTCTATCGTAGAAAAATACGCTGCTGCAAAAGCTAAAGTTGAAAAACTCTTGCAAGAACTCAAAAACGAAAAGCATAAAAATGCCGCTCGCATCAAAGAACTTCAAGACCAAATAGCTACACTCAAATCTCTCCTCCGTCACTACGTAGCGCAAATTGACTCACTCTCGCGTGAAAACCAAGGACTCAAGACGGAAAACGAAGAAATCAAAGACAAAAACCGCAAACTTAACGAACGCGTTCAGTCTGTCTCCAAAACAAACGAAGAACTCAACGAAAGAATGGTGCTTGCCGAAAAATTAAACGTCACCGGCATTTCACTTACCGCACTTAACAAAAAAGGTAGAACTGAAAAAAACATCACCAAGGCTCGCCAGTTAATGGTAACATTCACTATTCCGCAAAACAACTCCACACCCGTTGGAGAAAAGACTATTTATATGCGACTCGTCAGCCCTGAAGGTGAACTCCTGGGCAACGGCGGCGTATTCAACTTCGAAGGACAAAACGTCAAATGCTCCGCAAGAAAAATGATTGAATACACAGGTGAAGAAATCACCGGCATCACTATCTACTGGGACGTAAATGCTACACTTAACCCCGGTGAATACACCGTAGAACTTTTCGCCGACAACTACCGACTCGCATCAAGAAAATTCACAATGAAAAAATAATGTCATGGAATGGAAATTTTTTCTTCCAATTCATAATGCTTAATTCATAATGCTTAATTTCCAATCCCCGGATCTAATCACTAATCTCTAATCACTAATCACTAATCACTAACCTGAAAATGTCAGCCCTGCAACAAATTTACAACGACATCACCGGAATAGAAGTCAACACCACATCTGCCCTATTCCGACTCCTGCTGTCCATGGCACTCGGCAGCGTAGTAGGCTACGAACGTAAAAGCAAAGGACAGACAGCAGGAATACGCACATTCGCCCTCATATCTATGGGTGCAACTCTCGCTATGCTAATCTCAATATACGTACCGCAAGAATACCTCGGACTCAAAAACGGAGACCCCGGACGTATAGCAGCACAAGTACTCTCCGGCATAGGATTTCTCGGAGCAGGTGCTATAATACAGATGAAAGGCTCTGTAAGAGGACTTACCACTGCCGCAGGAATATGGATAGTAGCAACGATAGGACTCGCTGTGGGTGTAGGACTATACACCCTGTCTATCGCAGCCACTGCACTCATTATGATAGTACTCGTACAAGTGGAAAAATTCGAGCATAGAAGAAATATGGGCGCACAATCTCGTATAATACGCATGAAAATCGGTAGCATTATCGACAACATTGACACGTACCGACAGACACTCGCAAAGCATAACCTC
>JALEMF010000083.1 GCA_022768005.1 Bacteroidales bacterium
AGAGCCGTTCAATGGTGCTGCTACGGGTACGGGTGGTGAGATACGTGACAGATTAGGTGGCGGTAAAGCCAGCCTGCCACTCGCCGGGACAGCCGTATATATGACATCTTATCCACGAATTGATGAAAACAGATGTTGGGAACAAGTTATAGCACCTCGCCAATGGCTTTATCAGTCACCTGTGGATATTCTGATTAAAGCTTCAAACGGTGCAAGTGACTTTGGAAACAAATTCGGGCAACCGCTCATCTGCGGGTCAGTTCTTACTTTTGAACATGAGGAAAACGGAAAGACTTACGCTTACGATAAAGTTATCATGCTTGCAGGAGGCGTAGGCTTTGCTGCTAAGAAAGACGCTATAAAAGGAGTTCCCGCTTCGGGCGAAAAAGTAGTTTTACTCGGTGGAGATAACTATAGAATCGGAATGGGTGGCGGAGCTGTATCATCTGTTGCTACCGGACAATACGTCGGCGCTATAGAACTGAACGCTGTGCAACGAGCAAACCCGGAGATGCAAAAACGCGTGGCAAACGTAATCCGCGCACTTGCAGAGACCGGACTGAACCCAATTATTTCCATTCACGACCATGGTGCAGGCGGTCACTTGAATGCATTATCCGAACTTGTTGAAGCCACCGGAGGACATATTGATATCAATTCACTTCCGGTAGGTGATGCAACCTTGAGTTATAAGGAAATCATCGGAAACGAAAGTCAGGAACGTATGGGAATGGTAGTAAAAGCAAAAGATATCCCGTATATCCGTCGAATTGCAGAAAGAGAAAAAGCGCCGATGTACGTAGTAGGAGAAACAACAGCCGACCACAGGTTCGTATTTGAGGACAGTAATGGAGTAAAGCCTATAGACCTTGAAATGGAAGATATGTTCGGCAATTCTCCTAAGACGATTATGGAGGATTGTACCGTGACTACTGCATACTCTGACTTTACATACGTCCAATCCGATATAGAAAAGTACTTACAAAATGTTCTTTCACTGGAAGCCGTTGCATGTAAAGACTGGCTCACAAACAAGGTTGACCGCTCAGTGACAGGAAAAATAGCAAGACAACAATGCCAGGGAGAAATACAGTTACCACTCAGCGATTGCGGTGTAGTATCACTCGATTTCAGAGGAAAACCCGGCATAGCGACTTCAATAGGTCATGCGCCACAGGTAGCACTTATTGACTCTGCAAAAGGGTCCGTTAACTCCATCGCCGAGGCACTGACAAACATTGTAGGAGCGCCGCTCAAAAACGGACTAAGCAGTGTTTCGCTAAGTGCAAACTGGATGTGGCCTTGCAAAAATCCGGGAGAAGATGCGGCACTGTATCGAGCAGTGAAAGCGTGCAGTGATTTTGCAGTATCACTCGGCATAAATATTCCAACGGGCAAGGACAGTCTTTCCATGACACAAAAATACGGTGACAAGAAAGTACTTGCGCCGGGGACTGTGATAATTTCAGCAGCAGGAGAAGTAACAGACGTAAGACGAGTTGTTTCACCCGTTATAAAGAAACGTCCGTCAACGTTGTATTACATAGATTTTTCAAACGACGACTTAAAACTCGGTGGCTCGGCGTTTGCTCAAACTATGAACCATATAGGCTCCGATGCTCCTACTGTGACAGATGCAAACAAGTTTATCAGTACTTTTAATGTGATAAACACCCTCGCCGCTCAGCAAAAAATTCTTGCAATCCACGACGTTTCAGCAGGAGGACTTGCCACAACACTTCTTGAAATGACATTTGCAAACACTCGTGGCGGACTAAGGATTTCAACAGACGGGTTTGAAAATAAAGACTTGATAAAAATTCTTTTCTCAGAAAATCCGGCTGTAGTAATCCAAGTGTCCGACGGACAAAAGGCAAACGTAGAAAATGCCCTATCGGAAGCCAACGTAAAATATTTCGCACTCGGCAGACCGATGAATAGTCGCAGCATTGAAATCCAACATTACGGTAACAATGTGACACTTGACATAAATAAGCTGCGCGATGTATGGTTCAAGCCGTCATATCTTCTTGACAGCTTTCAAAGCGGTGAAAAATGCGCACAGTCACGTTTCCACAACTACAAACGCCAACCGGTACAATACATTTTCCCGGAAAACTTTGACGGTAAACTCAAGTCAAGAGGTTTATCGCTCAGCCGTAAAAGTAAAACCGGCATTAAGGCTGCCATAATACGCGAAAAAGGCATTAACGGAGATAGAGAAATGGCATATTCTCTCCACTTAGCCGGCTTTGACGTAAAAGACGTACACATCACAGACTTGATTTCAGGACGCGAGACACTTGATGACGTGAATATGATAGTCTTTTGCGGAGGCTTCTCAAATAGTGATGTATTGGGCTCGGCAAAAGGCTGGGCAAGCGGATTTATATATAATAAAACCGCGAAGGAAACGCTGCAGCGTTTCTATAATCGCAAAGATACGCTATCATTAGGGATATGCAACGGTTGCCAACTGATGATAGAATTAAACTTAATAAATCCTAATCATCATAAGCCCGCACGTATGGAGCATAACGTGTCACATAAGTTTGAATCACAATTTCTCAGCGTCACAATACCTCAAAACAATTCCGTAATGCTCGGAAATATGTCGGGTTCAAAACTCGGAATATGGGTTGCGCACGGTGAAGGCAGATTTATATTGCCGGAAGAAATGGATAAGTACAACATAGTAGCGCAATACAACTATTCCCGATATCCGGGCAATCCGAACGGGTCAATAGCATCAGTAGCAGGTCTATGCTCCGATGATGGAAGACATCTTGCTATGATGCCTCACCTTGAAAGGGCAATATTCCCGTGGCAATGCGGTTTCTACCCGTACAGTCGCAGAAATGACGAAATAACACCATGGATAGATGCCTTCATAAACGCTCGTATATGGATTGAAGAACATAAATAATATAAAATTAAAACGACCTTTGTAAATTCGCAAAGGTCGTTTATTTATAACGTATTCGCACACTAACAAATTACAAAACTTGGAATAATAAAAAATAATCAATACCTTTGTGTGAAACTAAAAGGCAATTTGATTAAATCAAATGAAAGTATTAAAATTCGGTGGTTCATCAGTAGGCTCAATCAGCAGCCTGAAGAATGTAAAAAGTATAGTTGAGTCAACATCGGCTCCGAGAATAATTGTAGTATCTGCTCTTGGAGGTATTACGGATAAACTTATATCTACTGCAAAGATGGCAGTAATGTCAGATTCCAAGTACCGTCAGGAATACAGCAACATCAGATACAGGCACGTAGATATCATAGAGACGCTCGTCCCTGAAAAGAGTCGTGAAGAACTATACAATCGAATCAACCCGCTGTTCAACGAGTTGGCAGACATTTATCAGGGAATTTTCTTGATAAAAGATTTATCACAAAGGACATTAAATATCGTAGTAAGTTACGGTGAACGACTTTCAAGTTTGATAATATCATATATTATAGATAAAGCCACACTGTTTGACTCACGTGAATTTATAAAGACTCATAATGAGTTCGGACACGAAATTCTTGAGACAAACTTAACGAATGAACTTGTAAAAAGCGTATTTACAAGCACCGAATTTTCTACTGCAATAGTGCCGGGCTTTATATCCACCTCCGTAGATGGAAGCGTGACAAATTTAGGACGCGGAGGAAGTGACTACACTGCATCAATAATTGCCGCTGCTCTAAATGCCGAGACACTTGAAATATGGACAGACGTAGATGGATTTATGACCGCAGACCCAAGAGTCATCAACACTGCATACGTCATAGACAAGTTGTCGTTCGTAGAGGCTATGGAACTTTGTAACTTCGGCGCCAAAGTCATATAT
>JALEMF010000109.1 GCA_022768005.1 Bacteroidales bacterium
CTTTTAATTACAATAAGACTCAGCCGCTTTATTCCGGTCGTGAATACCATAGTACTTGGATTGCGGAGATGTGTAAGTTTCCGGCGTTTATGGACGTGGTGAAAAGCGTATGGCAGAACTTTTATGCCAATGGTTATGATAAAATTTACGATTATATAGATTCATACACGGCACATATCACAGCTGCTGCAAAACATGATTTGCTTCTTTGGCCTTCATACGGTAATAATAATATGTCGCAAAGGGCAGGGGAAGTTAAGTCAAAGCTTCGCACCGCCGCCAAATACCTTTGCGGGCAGTGGGGACCGGAACAGGAAACTACTGATAAAATTACAGTTTACTTCAAGGACGACGAGATTAATCCGTGGGCGGAAGTTTACATTTACAGTTGGGATCCTGAAAAAGGAAACAAAGCATACTTCGGCGGTTGGCCCGGTACAAAGATGACGCTTATCACGTACGAGGGTGCTCCGGTGTGGAGTTTTTCTGCAAGTCTTGATGAAGAACCGTCTGCTTCTACGGGACTTATTTTCGGCAATGGAGGCTCGGGTGTTCCTGATAATCAGACTGCGGACTTGATCCTTGTGAATAACAAGATTTACGATAGAAACGGTGTTATCGGTGATATAGCCGGTGTCTCAAGTGTTGAGGCTGATGAAGATGCACCGATTGAATATTTTGATTTGTACGGTCGAAAAGTTGTCACTCCGATTTCCGGAATTTATGTCTGCAAGCAGGGTAGTAAGATTTGGAAACAGATAGTGCGATAATCTTAAATAATCATTTTTTATGTTTTGGTCACAAAAGAATATAGAGAATAATGAGGAAAATAAGGCTGTAAGAATGTATAATTCTATAGCCCGCCCTGAATTTGCACCGGATAGGATTAATCACTTGGGTGATGATGAAATATTTGTGTTCGGCAGCAATCTTGCGGGTGTTCACGGCGGCGGTGCTGCTCGCATAGCGTATGATAAATTCGGCGCTGTGTGGGGAAAAGGTGTGGGACTGTATGGTCATACGTATGCTATTCCTACTATGCACGGCGGTGTTGATGCCATTAAGCCGTACGTTGATGAATTTATTGCTTTTGCGAAGTCTCACCCGGAATATTTCTTTTACGTTACCCGTATCGGCTGCGGTATTGCGGGATTTAAGGATAGAGATATTGCACCGCTGTTTAGTGCTGCTATTGGTGTGGATAATATTTGTCTGCCTCGAGGTTTTGTAATGTGCCTGACTGAAGATAAGTAGTGTATGGATTACAATGAACTTCTTTCACGCCACGATGTGCGCCCTACTTCCGTGAGGGTGTTGATTTACAAGGTGATGCAAGAGTACCACAACACATTCAGTCTGTCGGATCTTGAAGCGGCTCTTGACAGCGTGGATAAGTCTTCTATTTTCAGGACTTTAAATGTGTTTGTGGAACATCATTTGCTGCATAAGATTGAGGGTGGTGACGGTGTGACGCAGTATTGCCTGTGTCATAATGCCCATGTGTGCGATGTGGAGGAGTTGCATTGCCATTTCTATTGCGAACGCTGTCGCAAAACTTTTTGTCTTGACAAAATTCATATCCCTGTGGTGAAGTGTCCTGACGGTTTTGAACTTCATCAGGTGGATTATCTCCTCAAGGGGCTTTGCCCGGCATGCAGCGCTAAGGCATAACTTTGCAACCCGGTTGCAGTTTCTTTTTCATAATTTTGCATCAGAAATTATAAGATTATGGAAAAGGAACAAAAGTTAATGGCGCTGCGGATTGCATTTTGTGTGCTTCTGCTTATCGCGGCTCACTTGTTTATAGAGCCCGGTGCTGTCCGCTTGTACGTATATATTTTGGCATACGTTGCCGTTGGAGCTGACGTGGTGCTGCACGCTTTGAAAAACGCACTTCGATTAGATTTTTTTGACGAATATTTTCTGATGACTATTGCCACTATCGGTGCTTTCTGTATCGGTGAATACCCTGAGGGAGTGGCGGTAATGCTGTTTTATCAGGTGGGCGAAATGCTCTCCGATATTGCTGTTGACCGCAGCAAAGAGTCTATCACGGCTCTGATGGATATTCGTCCGGACTATGCGAACCTTGATGCTGATGGGGCTGTAAGAAAAGTTGCTCCGGCGGAGGTTGCTGCCGGGAGTATTATCGTGGTCAAGCCCGGAGAAAGAGTGCCTATTGACGGAGTTGTCATTGACGGTTGTTCCACCCTTGACACTTCCGCACTCACCGGCGAGAGCGTGCCTCGAGAAGTGGCAGAAGGTGAAACGGTTCTCAGCGGCAGCATTAACCTTACCGGACTGCTGAGAGTGAAGACGTCAAGCACTTACGGCGAGTCAACAGTGTCAAAGATATTGGACCTGATGCAAAATGCCGAAAGCGGCAAGGCTAAAAGTGAAAAATTCATCACACGCTTTGCGAGATATTACACACCGATAGTAGTTTTCCTTGCAGTGTTTATCGCCGTTCTTCCTCCGATTTTCAGCGGACAGTGGAGCGAGTGGATATATCGCGCACTTGTGTTCCTTGTGGTATCCTGCCCGTGCGCACTCGTAGTATCCGTACCGTTGACATTCTTTGCCGGAATAGGCGGAGCATCGCGCAGAGGACTGGTGATAAAAGGTTCGGAATACGTGGAGTTACTGGCGAAAGTGAGAACACTGGTTTTTGACAAGACAGGTACGCTCACCAAGGGCGATTTCACTGTCACAGCCGTTCACCCCGAGATAATTTCACCTGACGAACTGCTTGAACTTGCCGCCCTTGCGGAAATATATTCGGACCACCCCGTTTCCGCATCAATCCGGACAGCAGTGCGGAAAGATTTGGATAAGGAAATAGTGAAAAATGCGCGGAACTATGCCGGAGAAGGCGTATCAGCGGAGATAGACGGGCGCAACGTGTTTGCAGGAAATGAAAAACTGATGCAGAGAGTGAATGTACCGTGGCATCAGTGCCATAAGTCCGGCACCATCGTTCACATCGCCGTTGACGGCAAATATATGGGACATATCGTAGTTTCGGACAGCATTAAAAAGCAATCCGCCACCACAGTCAAGCGACTGAAAGACTATGGTGTAAGCAAAATAGTAATGCTCACCGGCGACCATAAAAACGTAGCAGCAGAGGTAGCGAAAACTGTGGGCATAGAAGAATATTATGCCGAACTGTTGCCTGTGGATAAAGTGAATATATTGCAGCAACTTATGGCAAAAACCGAAGCCGGTCCGACAGCCTTTGCCGGCGATGGAATAAACGATGCCCCGGCATTAAAACTTGCCGACATAGGGATAGCGATGGGAGCAGCCGGAAGTGATGCCGCGATAGAAGCAGCCGACATAGTATTAATGAACGACAATCCGGAAAACATAGCCGACGGCATAAAAATATCGCGTAAAACGATGGCTATCGTAAAACAGAACATCACCTTAGCGATAGCCATCAAAATCATCATCATGCTATTAGGCACAATAGGCATAGCCAACCTCTGGCTCGCCGTCTTCGCCGATGTAGGTGTCACCCTCCTCGCTGTGATTAATGCGGTGAGGGCAGGGTATAATTCTTTGAAAAAATAGACGAGGGTGTATCAAAATAAAGCATTTGGTACATCCTCTTGTTTTTTATGTCGCTGAGAATGCGATATATGTCAAGCGATCAAAATTTTCGTATTTTTCCAAAATATTCGATTCTCAAGGTGCAAAATCTGAGATAAAAGCAAAAACAGACCGATTAGGGGCTTATTTTCCCCATTTTGAGTCTGTTTGGCTATTATTGAACACATTTTCTTTAAGTTGAAGGCAATGGCAAAGAAGGCAAAGTCCATATTAACCTTGT
>JALEMF010000119.1 GCA_022768005.1 Bacteroidales bacterium
TGCCATCGCTGCAAGACTGAACAAGGAAATTAAGAAAAATATGATTCGTTTCATTTACCTGTTTACTTGATAATTACCTTATAATTATGATTTATTTGCTCTCTTACGCTCTATCTCGTCAAGAATGATCTTGCGCAGACGTAAGTGATGCGGTGTAACTTCCACATACTCGTCTTCCTTGATGTATTCAAGAGCCTCTTCAAGGCTAAATACTACCGGAGGAATAATTCTGGCTTTATCATCAGCACCGGAAGCACGCATATTTGTCAATTTCTTTGATTTTGTAACGTTTACCACAATATCATTTTCCTTGGCATTCTCGCCTACCACCTGTCCTGCATAAACTTCTTCCTGCGGAAAAATGAAGAATTTGCCGCGGTCTTGGAGTTTATCTATTGCGTATGCGTAAGCGGTGCCGCTCTCCATTGCGATAAGCGAGCCGTTTGTTCTTCTGTCAATATCTCCTTTCCACGGCTGATATTCGAGGAAACGGTGAGCCATAATCGCTTCACCTGCAGATGCAGTCAATACGTTGTTTCTCAATCCGATAATACCGCGAGAAGGAATATTGAATTCCATGTGTACACGATCGTTTTGTGTGGTCATTGACACGAGGTCTCCCTTACGGCGAGTCACCATATCAATCATCTTGCTCGCATACTCTTCAGTAACATTGATGGTAAGTAATTCCACAGGTTCGCATTTAACACCGTCAATAGTCTTAACGATAACTTGTGGCTGCCCTACCTGCAATTCATATCCTTCACGGCGCATAGTCTCAATAAGCACAGACAAGTGAAGCACACCACGACCATACACAGTCCACACATCTTCATGGTCCGCTTTAGTCACTCGCAATGCAAGATTGCGATCAAGTTCCTTCATTAATCGTTCACCGATATGGCGAGATGTGACAAACTTACCGTCACGACCGAAGAATGGACTATCATTTATGGTGAAAGTCATAGACATAGTAGGCTCATCAATTGCGATTCGCGGTAATGGTTCGGGATTATTGAAATCTGCGATAGTGTCACCGATTTCAAAACCTTCAATACCAACAAGAGCGCAAATATCACCACTATCTACATGGTCCACTTTTTTTCTGCCCATACCTTCAAAAGTATGCAACTCCTTGATTTTCTGCTTTACGATGCTCCCGTCTTTCTTAATCAAAGCGACATCCATATTCTCACGGATAGTACCTCTATGAACACGACCGATTGCGATACGTCCCACATAGTTTGAGAAGTCAAGTGACGTTATAAGCATCTGAGCATCACCTTCAAGAATTTGAGGCGCAGGGATATAATCAATTATAGCATCAAGTACAGGACAAATATTATCCGTAGGCTTTTGCCAATCAGTACTCATCCAACCATTCTTGGCAGAACCGTAAATAGTGGGGAAATCCAGTTGCTCCTCTGTAGCATCAAGGCTGAACATCAAGTCAAAGACCATCTCCTGAACTTCAGAAGGACGACAGTTAGGTTTGTCAACCTTATTGATAACCACTACAGGCTTCAAGCCCATTTGAATAGCCTTTTGAAGCACAAAGCGCGTTTGTGGCATCGGACCTTCAAATGCATCAACAAGCAAAAGACAACCGTCTGCCATATTCAATACTCTCTCTACTTCACCACCGAAGTCGGCGTGTCCCGGAGTATCAATAATATTGATTTTGTATCCCTTATAGTTTATTGAAACATTCTTTGACAAAATAGTTATACCTCTTTCACGCTCCAAGTCGTTGTTGTCAAGAATTAATTCTCCGGCATTTTGATTATCTCTAAACAAATGTCCTGCGAGCAACATTTTATCAACTAATGTAGTCTTGCCATGGTCGACGTGAGCGATAATGGCTACGTTTCTAATATTCTCCTGCTGCATAAAAACTGCTGTTAATTACTATTGCAAAGTCAAAAAACAAATCTTATAAATACCTTTACATTATGCACTTATAAAACTTTCTTAAATTATTACTACAAGCAAGGCGTTAACACTCGCCAGAAATCAGCATTTTTCCTTGCCGTTCAAAAGTGCAAATTTACGGATAAAATTTGATTTGACAAAATATTAATCTGCTTTGTCAATATCGTAATTTACCCGAATCTCCATCTCACAAAAAGGTATGCAACCATACTAAGAAAAAAACTGTGCCGCTATCAATATAACGACACAGTTTCTCATCCTAAAATTATATATACTAACCTAAATTAGAATACAAGTTTAGCTCTGTCTTTGCCGACAACGACTATATACAATCCGGTATTGATCTCAGGAACAAAGGTTACTGTATCATCTTCTACAGACTCGGAATATACAAGAGAACCGCTCATATTGTAAATATTGCATACTTCTCCGGCATGGTTATTAACGGTGATTTGCTTGCCATTGATGGAAATTCCGGCAAATTCAGGATTTTCAATATAATCAACGCCTGATGAACCAAAATTAATATCAACGTTTCCGTAAGCATATTTACCATTTGAATTAGCTTCTATTCTGATTGAATGTTTGCCTTCAGGTACAGTGCTGGTATAAGGTTTAATTACTAAGTCACCATTCACAATTGAAGCTGTAAATGCGCCGTCAACATTACCTGCAACGCGCTTTACAATACCGGCATCAAGGTTATCCATATCTGTAGCCCAACCTTTAAGAGATATTATAGTAGTTTCAATCGGGCTTACGATCTGTTCAGCCAAATTGTGGATTTCCGGGCCATAGTTATCCGGGAAAACAGGAAGTGACGGGAACCAATAGCTTTTAATCATATCGTATTGTCCAAGTAAAGTACCGTTATGGTCTGTTCTGCGAAGGTTGTAAGTAGTGCTTCCGAAGTCTTTGTAAAGAGACAAATATAATTCACCGGTCAATGGATGTGGACGCATAGAGCAGCCGTATAATATCCAACCCTGTCCTTCTTCATCAAGGTCAATAATTTTAGTCACCTTATTATTGTCGATGTCATACTTAAAGATTTTGGTACCTGAGAACCAAGAGTTTTCACCACCGTTCCAATAAAGAGCATTTTCATGAACAGCAGAGCAGAATCCGTCAGGAGTCCAAGCGTACCAGGAATTTGCAGGTGGATACATATCATTCGGAATTTTAATAACGCTCGTTTCAAAAGTGACAGGATTTACTTTCATCAAGTATGGTAAAGCATCACCATAGCCGTTTGTATCTGCTGCGGCACTAACGTATAGCATACCATCTTTTGCAAGGACTACAGAACCAATACCTGCTCCGCTTGTTCCTGCGAAGTTATCAACGGAAGTCATATCAATGACATTCACAAGACGATCGCTCTCGGTATCAATA
This sequence comes from Bacteroidales bacterium, assembly GCA_022768005.1. GTDB lineage: Bacteria > Bacteroidota > Bacteroidia > Bacteroidales > Muribaculaceae > CAJUPY01. Next base: position 3,328 of record JALEMF010000119.1, read on the forward strand.
ACGAGCAAACCTTTCTGCTGATGAGCAACGAATACGTATTTATTAACACGTACCATAGAGCCGCATTGTGCGCTGTATAAAGAACCCGTATCATTTCCTGTGCCTTCAATTTGCTGGACAGTACGATTCTGAGTCAGATCAAGGATCCATACACCATTACTTGAAGAAACATACGCCTTAAAATAGTCTATACCTATGACTGCACGACCATCGCAAGAGTTACCTGATGGATCAATAAGAGTGTTTTGAGCTATCAATTTCATTGTCTTTGCATCAGCAATAGTGATACGTCCACCGGTGATCTGTGCACCCGGGTCTTTTTCCTGCTTTGCTATGAGGAGGAAACGGTCACCATATATTTGACCATACTGGTTTGTACAACCAAGCTCTCTTCCGGGATTGACTGCTTGGAACACACGGTACATCCACTGTTCACCTTCCGGCTTGGTGTAGTCGAAGTAGTTGATTGTGGAATTATTGTGACCATACCAATCTTCATTTACTATGAAGACGCCATTGGTAAAGTCTTCTTGAGCATTAGCGCACAAAGATGCAAACAATGCTGCGGTAAAAAGTAGTTTTGCTTTCATTTTATAAACAATTAAAAATTAAAGTCTGATATTTTTATGTGCAAGTCTCTTGCGCCGGATAGTTCTGTAGAAGTTTCGCCTATCCACCCACAATATTGGTTTACTCCGGTCATCACTCTTACAAAATCAATACCGGGAAGTTTGACCGGATTACCGTCTTTATCTACAGCCCAAGATATATCAAATGAATTCAAATCCTCGTATTCATTCGGGTGATTATCTACATAGCCCCAAGGATAAGCGTAAAGGACAAAGTACCGCCCTATACCGCTTTTATCAACTCCGTTATTTGCAAGCTTAGACCCTGAAAAATGGAGTTCGTCCTCTTTCACCCATTTCGGGTAATAATCTTGAGCATGAAACCTGTTTTTAGCAACATATCCTGCTTCACCTTGATTATCCACCCATTGGATATAAGTTTGGTCCGTAATCATACCTGTCTTATCCGGCTCCGGCTTTTTTGATTCATCAGGACGTGTATAAATTAATGAATAGTTGTGAATTGTCTCCGGTTTATAGTACTCACTGCCTGCAAGTTCGTACCATTCGTCATCTGCAATACCATTACAATTTGCATCATAAGAAACATATACGATTCCCGGCTCGGCAGAACCACCTTTTTTGTCAGGTTCATTCAATTCATAAAAAGAATTACCTACTACAAGGAAATCATATCCCGGCTTATTTACCACGGTATGGTCAAATACAAAAGTCACATATCCGCCGTAAGCACCTAATGAAATAAGAGTACTATTAGTACCACTGATTGATTCCTCCGCTTTCTGCAAGATTTTTTCGTAAGTATCCCCTTCTTCGTATTTAGGCATTTCATTAATAAACTGCCCAGGTGCCGGTTTATACTCCAGTACCTTTGAAATGTAAGGACTATACTCTACTTCCTCATGCATCACATTTACTTTGAAATCGTGGTGGTAAGGTGTATTATCATCTATTATATCGAACGACAAAGAATATTCACCTTCCTCTGCTTCTATAAATATCATACTTCGCTCCCGAGACAAAATGGAATCACTTCCATCTGCCTTATGAAGAGTCCATCGATATTCGCTTCCGGTAAATGCCGATTCAAGTGGCAACTTTGTCATTCTGTTCACATAGTACTCGCTATCAATACCAAGATTTATCATTGGCACCTTATCCGTACATGAGAACAATAACAATATTGCTATAACCGGAGATATTCCATATCGTAATTTAACAGACATAATATACTTAAAAAATTACCGGGCGGATACGTCAGATATCGCACCCGGTAAAACCTATTAACAACAATTTTTACAATCTAATCTTAACGACTTTATTTGCCACTTTTACTACGTGAACACCTGAAGAAAGGTTTACATCAAAAGTGAAGTTATCAGAAGGAACTGTTACAGTTTCAACTATTCTACCCGCGATGTCGTAAACATTGAGTGTTTCACCTTCGTAGTTCTTAACTGAAATCTTACCTGCTTCTGCTACCACTGAACCATCAGCAATCATGTCTGAAACGCCACTTTCTGAAGTAACGGAAAGTGCTACTTCATGTTCTGTGACAACACCGCGAGATATTGCATATAACGTAATTTTAGCATCACCTACTTTAAGCGGATCGATAGAAAGCAATTTTCCATCAAGTCCTACAGTAGCTATTCCATTTATCTCTGAATTATCAAGAGTTACTTCAATATTATAGTTAATATCATCTCTATCTATTACGATATTAGATAAATCAATATTCTGTTCGCCATCAGCCAATGAAACGGTGATATTATCGAAATCTATGAACTCTGGTGCATAACGGTCAACTATCACAGGTATTGACGGGAAGAAATATCCAGGGCGTAATTTAGTAGTGTATTTTATTTTACCTGTTTCTGCATCAATAAAATAGTACCAAACATTACGATAATTTGATGAAGCACCTGTTGTAGCTGCAAACATTATTTCATTTGTCATATCATCGTATCTTGCAGTACCGTACATACCTGCACATGCTCCTTCAAGAACACCTTCGGAATCTGCTGCGATTTCGCACAATGGTTCTGTCGGCATATCTTCGTCTGTATTCCATTTATAGATAACCGTTTTTGTTGCACTCCAAGAAGAATTTCCACCCACAAAGAAAAGAGTATTAGACTTCTTGGAACCGAAGAAACTTGTAGAAGTCCATGCTCCCCAGTTACATGAGATAGCCTTAGGAGCAGTCATTGGCTCAGACACTTCAAGTGTCTCAGGATTAATCTTATACAATTTGCTTCCTGCTATAAACCATACAGTTCCATCGGCAGTCTGAGTCACACCTGCTGCGTCTGTATCAGCAACAGTTTTAACAAGTTTATCTAAAACAGCATCTACTATATGAAGACCTGTTGATTGCTGACAGATAAACACGTAATCTCCGGCAGAAATCATATCTCCGACTTGACCGCTATATGCATTTTTTCCGGCGATTCCTTCAATATTACTATCTGAAAGGACAAAGTTATTGCCATCAAATTCCAATACTCTGACTCCGGTTGCTGTACCTATATAATACTTATTATGCCTTACACCGACACATGCACGGCCATCAGCTCCGAGTTCGTCAAATGACGCTTTACGCTTAAGTGTTTTTGCATCTGCAATCACAAGACGACCGCCACCATCGCGAGGGTCACCTCCGTCTTTTGCTTGCTTTGACATTACTAACAGATTGCCTCCATACACAATACCATATTGTGATGTTGCACCGAATGCGCACCAAGGATTTTCGCGTTCGTATGCTTTGTAAGTAATATTGTAGTCATCATCAATAAAGTTAATAGAACCGTTATTATGACCGAACCATTCTTCATTCAACCAAAGATGACCTTTTGTATAATCAATTTTAGAATCACGTTCACGGTCTTCTACGATAATCTTGATAGTCTTGGATACACCTGAACCGTCTTGTGTCGTATAAGTTACATTTGTTTCACCGACCTTGAAAGCAGTCAATTCATAAAAATCACGAGTTGGATTAAACGCTTTTGCAGCATAAATAGTTACAATACCCGGATTGTCCATTTGAATGTCAAGTTTCTGAACTGAAGCATCAGCAGGCTCAAGGGTGTAGTTTATTGACTGCATTTCTTGATAGCCAATTCTGATTTCACCATTAGCATCAACTCCCTCAATATTTATGCCTGTGATTTGTTTTTCAGCAAACACATCAATAGTTACTGATGTTGTGACAGATGCGTCATTACCACTTGTTGCTGTCAAAACTGTTTGACCAATGCCTCCTGTTGCAGAAAACTTACCTGAGTACTTTGAATATGACCCTATTTTTGTATTGGACACTTTATATGTAATTGTGCCATAGTCAGCATCTTCGGGATAAGATACTACTTTCACTTCAACACTTGTTCCGTACGGAACTTTACATACAGCGCCATTTTCATATTCAACCCCGGCTATGGACAGTCGAATACCTGTAAAATTTTCAGCATTCAGTGCAATGCTGAAAATTGCTAAAAATAGAAAAATAAATAATTTTTTCATTTTACTAATTGTTTATATGATTGATATTTCAATTTCACAATATAAAGTCCGGCTGCAAGATTTTGAACATCTGACGGCATCATTCGTCCTACATAGATTCCCGATAAATTATACACATCAGCGTATATATCTGTATCTACTGCAACATCTTCAACACCGGTTATAACAGAATGTGTGTAGTCCAATTCGTGCCAAGTAGGGTCAACGTCAAAACTTGTAGAGTTTATAGGACTATATTTCCATGCGTTTACGTCACCGTCGGATATTTGCACAGATGACATACCCATTCCTGAATATCCTAAATTAGAAAAATCTGCATCACCTACCCAATAACTCCAATAACCTTTGTACCAACCGGCTTGCCATAAGCAAGTGCTTGAAGTTTCATTGCAAATCCAGTGGTCGTAGTCGTATGCAGGATATCCATATACCTTCGCATTTAATGGGTGATTCAATATATGAGTTTCTGCCGCCTCCATAATAGCATTTTCACATAGTTCCGGTGCGTCACCTCCGGGTGCGGAAGTCTGCCCCATTGCTCCGGGAGTAAAGTAGTCAAATGATATTTTAGGGTCTTCACAAGCCGAGTCAAAATCATACCACAGATTGCCACTGAACAACATTCCGTCATAGTTAACACCAATTCCGCAAACTGTATTTCCCATCCAACCGGTGTATTGAGTAAACAAATACAAGTCCTCACTACCAGATGCAATCGCTCTAAACATACTTTCACCTGTAGGAGTCTCATCGCCGGTATTCCATCGATAACCCCAGACGTAAGCTTTTTTATCGCCAAGATTACTGAATTGAACAACTAAAGCGGCTTTTTTATCGCCTGTTCCGATCCAATGTTCTATTTTGTTCCAGTCAATCTCCTGCGAAAAAGCAAGAGTCGGAAACAATAGAGTAGTTAGAAGTATTTTTTTTATCATATAAATAGTTTATTTAATTGGTAAAAATGCAATATGTGCCGGAATATCACCAGTTCGAACACTCCACTTTTTTCTACCTTTCCGGTCAAAACAGTAAAGCGTACCTGAAGAAACATAATTTTTTGCGTCTGTCACAAAAATATCTCCAGTCTCCGGGTGTATTGCTATCCCGTATGGAATTGTAATTTCTTTTTCTGTACCGTCAGTTATAAAATTATCAGACATTACTTGTTTTGTTCTTATGTCAATAATACCGTATGTAATTTTATTTGACTGAGTAAAGTTATTCCACTCAGTTGCATAATAGTACAATGAGTCACCGTAAAATGCCATATTGGAGCAAGCGACATGAATTGTATCCGTAACTTTCATATTATCCGAACCTGCTTTCTTCTCCATTACAAACAGTCTTGACGGAATATCTTCATAGTTACCTCTTGACGTAACCCACAGCTTTTTGTACTTATCCTTTTTTAATCTGTGCAAATTAATACCCACAGGAATCTGTTGGACTTGCTTAAAATCAATTAACTGTATAACTGAAACGGTCTTATCATAATCCGGGGCTCTGTAACCTCCGGAATTAGCCACATACATATAATCATCTATTATGTCCATTTCCTCCGGCTGATATCCGACAGTTACTTTTCCCGTCACAGCAAGTGACAACGTATCTACTCTGTAAACAGCACCTTTGGGCGCATCGGGATCAATTCTTACCGGACCTACGTATGAACTGACGTATGCTGAACCGCGATAAAATCGGACATATCTGCAGTTTGGTATATCCACCTGTCCTATTCTTACTCCCGTTTTTGCGTCCATTACTTCCACTTTATGACTGCAATTTACCACTACGTAAAGTTTGCTGCCATAAATACCTATATCGTTTCCTACATCGCCCAATTCTTTGACAACATTAGGATTTTTCTCTGCATATATATTTCTCGAGTACAAGCCGGTGAAATAGTCCATATAGTCAAGACTACACTTGTTTGAACCCATATTACCTTCATTCACAAGATAAAAGCCACGAATATTTGTACCTTCACGCGGAGTATCCGGCACAATTTCGTACTCTGTAGGCACCACGAGCTCGTCCTCGCGACAACCCGTGGCACTTATTAAGAGTAGTGACAGAAATAGAAAGTAATATATTGTTTTCATTGTTTTAAATTTCAACTTGGAGAGTAAATCTGTAATTTCTTTTGGGCATAGGATAATTTAAAATGACATCGTAATCCTGTGAAAACAGATTATTCACTTCGACTCTCGCCTTCATACTTACTTTATTAATGGTGAAATCTCTTGATAAAGAAATATCGCTGGTGTACCACGGTTGCGTATAATTGTAGCGAATATTTTCTTGCTGATTATATCTTTCACCTACGTATATGTACGAATAATCCGCATACCATCGTTTCCATCTCAGGTTCAACACAGCAGAGCCGGAGTGATGTGGAATATAAGGTATTTGGTCTTTGTAATAATTATCCGACGGATTTGTCACGTCTATAGCTCTTTGGTAAGTGTACTGCGCTCGTAGCGTCACATCAATATCTTCAGTAGGTGATACAGTAGTAAGTGCCATTACATCAATTCCTTTTATATCCACTACACCAAGATTTAACATTGTCCATCGGAATTGTTGACCTTTAGGATATGCTACAATTTTATCTTTAACCCTATTGTAATACGCATCTATTGAAAAACTGCATCTCGAAAATAGGCGCTTGCGTGTCCTTTCAAACATTGCACCGACGTTGTACTGCGTCACACGCTCCGGATTCAGTTTTGAATTACCCATATCGGCATAGTACAAGTCATTGAAAGTAGGCATACGGAAAGAGCGTTTTACAAAAGCTCTTAAAGTAAAATCTCTGGTTCTGAACGGATAGATACTTGCATATAAAGCAGGAGTATATGAAGATTTGTCCGCCGGAGATTCTTTTCCGTCAAGTTTGTCGTTAACGAAAGTGGCTACCATAGAACCTCTCACCTTAAGCCGATTAAGATTAAGTGCTACAGCGACAGATGCAAAATGCGTAAATCTTGTCGGTTCAGCGAAATCGTACATATCTGCCTTTAAATTATTCCACTGCAAGTCGTAGCCTACAGACATCTGAAGCCTTTTGGTGACATTCATCATTGCCACTATGCTTCCATATATTTCTCGCTGTCTGTAAAGGTTATCCACCTTTATAAGTTTGTCGTCATTATTTACGTAGTGCGTTCTGTAAAAGGCATATTTCGCATTTGATAAGATAGCGAATTTACCGAGTTGCTTTTCAAAACTTCCTTGAAGAAAACTATTTGTATCCCAAATTCTTTCACCTCTTCGCCACACATTATTGACAATAGCCCCAGGCACTCCTCGTTCTGAATTATAGTTATACCCTTTTACGCTCCATTTTCCTGCATCGAGCATACCATTAAAGTTCAGTTCCAAGCGCGTTGCATTAACATCGCCGTTATTTCTGGTAGCTGTGGTATCATAAGCCAATTCTCCCGCAGGATTAACACGACGATATCTGAATTTATATTTACCTGAAGAATTAACCCATTCCGCACTTAACTGAGCCGATACGCTCTCGGATAGTTTTAGTTCCACTAAAGTTGATGGGTTGATCAAGTCAAAAGAACCGGTCTTGAACGTTGCTCTCGCATGATAAGTTTCGCCGGATTTAAATTCAGGCACTCTCGTTTTGATATAGACTGATGCTGCGCTGCCGAAGTCACGAGCAGACTGAAGTACATCTGCTTTTTGACCATTATATAAGGATATTACTTCAACATTGTCAAGAGAAAACTGTCCTAAGTCAATCTGTCCATTTTGTGCATTACCGAGCATCACACCGTCATAACTTACAGCTGTGTGATTTGTACCCATAGAGCGAACGTTGATAGTCTTAATGCCACCAACACCACCATAATCCTTAACTTGTACTCCTGAAAAATATCTTAGTGCATCAGCCACGTTAAGGCTATTCATACGGCTCAATTCTTCGCCGGATAAACGCTGAACAGTGACAACTTCATCAATCTGTCGTCGCTGCCCTATTACATTTACTTCGGATAGCCTTACACTATCTTTCATTTCCTGCCCGTGAGCAAATACACCAATAAAGGCATAGCACACCACGGCACACACTGTTTTAGATAAACTCATCAATTCTCACTCGTTTGACAGTTAATATTTCAATATCATCTGCCAATAGCTTTTGAGAACTAATCGAAAAGAAAATTAAGATAGAAACCCGGCACATTTTCCAATCTATACGCACCAATAACGCGCCAGAATCACAGACACCGTCATTTCTTGATCATCTACTCGTCCTCGCAAGTTTTGACAAATAATATAAAAATGGCAGGTCTTCTGACTCGTTTACTTTCCTGATGTCTTCCCAAGTATTTTATTCATACTCAGTGACTTCGTATCAAGAAGTTTTATTTAAACTTACAGCAGCGGGACTGTTCAGGAGTTTCACCTGATTCCCTTTTAAGCAACACAACCCTCTATTGGATAGTGAACGGTTGCACCATTTTCACCGCAAAGGTACGACTTTTTAATTAAACAAACAAAAATTTTATTATGTCTATGTAAATTTAATATCATATTCTACCACTACAATATATTGAAATTTTCACCCATTATATAGGTGTAATCTTTCATATAAGTCGCCAAAGCGCACTTTTGTAATATGTATTAAATTCAGCACGTTTATCATCAACATATATTCCTGAATTTGTCTAATTAATCCTTGTTTATGGTAAAAAGGTTTACAAATTTTCCCTTTTCGGGAAAATATCACTACCTTTGCGACTTGAAATCCCCTAAATTACTAAGAGTGAAATTGCTACGATTTATCACATTCATAATTATATCGTGCTGCTTCCTTAATCTGCACGCACAGAATGATACCATAACTAAAAACGAACATTTCTACGAAAAAGGTATTATCGGTAAAGTGTATAATTACTTCAAGGAAAGTAACGAAGAAAAGCCGTATAAAAAATTCGACTTCAGCATTATTGGCGGTCCTCACTACTCTAACGAGACTAAATTAGGACTTGGAATTGTAGCTGCCGGCATTTACCGTCCGGATCTTACCGATTCCATAACAATGCCTTCTAATATTTCCTTATATGGCGATGTCACAACTACAGGTTTTTATCTCCTTGGAATTAAAGGCTACCACAACTTCAGAAACAACAGATTTCGCTTGAATTATAAAACGTATTTTTACTCCTTCCCTAATAAGTTCTGGGGTATCGGTTACGAAAATGGAAACAACGATGACAATAAATCATCATACAAAAGAAAACAAGTGAAATTCGATGTAGATTTTCTCACAAGAATTGGAGGGCATATTTATATCGGACCTTCCGTTCAGTTCTGCAATATCAGAGGTTGCAATACCGAGAATTATGAACTGTGGCAGAATCAGAAATTAAATATAAACAGTTTTGCCATAGGCTTAACAGCATCATTTGACACACGCGATAATCTTCAGAATCCGTACCGAGGAACATACGGTTACGTAAATCAACGCTTTTACGGAAGAGGTATCGGTAACGGAGATTACAATTTCAGTTCCACCGAAGTCGCTGCTAATCAATACTGTAGAGTGTGGAAAGGCGGAATACTCGCAATGCAACTTCACGGAATGTTTACGTACGGAAACACGCCATGGACTATGCTTGCTACCGTAGGAGGTTCACACAATCTGCGAGGTTACTACGAAGGTCGTTATAGCGACAAATGTGAGATTGATGCAACAATAGAACTTCGACAACATATTTACGGAAGAAGCGGGATTGCTATTTGGACCGGTGCAGGCAATGTATTCTCAAGATTTTCAGAACTTAGACTTAAACACACACTTCCGAATTTCGGTATCGGATACAGATGGGAATTTAAAAATCGTATTAATGTCAGACTTGATTACGGAATCGGTAAAGGTGAAACAGGATTCGTATTTAATATTAATGAGGCATTCTAACAGATAATATATATGAGCAAATTTTTAAAAATATCTTCACAAGAATTACTTGCGTTACTCACTCCTATCATTCTCATAATCCCTAATATTGCATTAAATTTCACGGAACACTTATCCGTTCTTTCTGCAATCACTAACATCATACTTCCATTAGGCGTTTATTTATTTCTGACTACATATTTCCGAAAAATCGGCATCACCGTATGGTGTTTGCTTCCTATAATGATATATTGCGGATTTCAAATAGTGCTTCTGTACCTTTACGGTTGTTCTATTATCGGTGTTGATATGTTTCTTAACGTAGTCACATCAAATGCCACGGAAATAGCGGAATTGTTAGGGAACTTGATTATTGCTATAGGTTCACTGATAATCGTTTATATCCCTGCACTCGTTTATGCATCAATTTGCATCTCAAAAAAGCGTATTCTCAGCAATACGTTTATGTCAAAATGGAATAAGGTTGGTATCGTAACGACTATTACAGGTGCCATCTTACTTTCAGCAAGTTACGCCTTGACCCCTGATTTCTCCATCACAAACGATATTTTTCCTGTAAATGTTTCCAAGAATCTTGTTCTTGCATTTAAACGCCACTCTCAATCAGACAATTATCCGAAAACAAGCAAGAATTTTACTTACAATGCCAAATCCACTCATAATGATTCTATTCCTGAAATTTACGTTGTGGTAATAGGTGAAACTTCGAGAGCTGAAGATTGGCAACTTCTCGGATATAACAGAGAAACTAACCCGGAATTATCCAAAGCAAATAATCTGACAGCCATGCCAAAGGCATTTACACAGTCTGCTACTACACATAAGAGTGTACCAATGCTTTTATCACCGCTAACGGCTAACGACTTTGACTCCATTGCCAATAGAAAAAGTGTAATCACGGCATTCAAAGAAGCCGGATTTTACACATCTTTTTTTTCAAATCAAAAGCGTAATCATTCTTACACCGAATTTTTCAGCGAAGAGGCGGATACAACCATTTATTTGCCTGATTTTTCAGCAAAGCAGCCGTACGACGAAGAATTGATAGCCCTTCTTGAAAAGCAAATAGGAAACAAATCACACAATAAACAACTTATCGTGTTACACACCTACGGTTCACACTTCAACTATGCTGAAAGATACCCGGCTTCTCATTCTTTTTTCAAGCCGGATTCCAAAACCGATGCAAACAAGAAAGACCGTCAACAATTAGTCAATGCTTACGATAACACTATCAGATACATTGATTACTATCTAAAGCAGGCTATTGACACTCTAAACAATACCGGCGTTTCAGCAGCCCTGCTCTATTCTTCCGATCACGGCGAAGATATCTACGATGACGAACGTGGCAGATTTCTGCACGCATCGCCGGTCCCTACATATTTCCAACTTCACGTACCGATGATTGTGTGGATATCTGATAAGTTTACTGAATTATTCCCGACAAAAGTGTCAACACTTGCTGCTAATAAAAATAAGGTTGTATCTTCTACCGTTTCCATTTACAACACTCTTATTGACCTTGCCGGAATCAATACTTACTATTACGACGAAGAAGGTTCTCTCGCTAGTAATAAATTCACTTCACCGAAATTGTTATTCTTAAGTGACAGAAACGAACCGGTGACGATTGACAGCACCACCATTAATATCATTGACTACAATAATTTGATAGCTAAAATAAAGGAATAAGTATTCTGCTTTAAGCATCATTATTTCAACGGCTTCCACCGTTTCACGCTTTCCATTTTCAGAAAACCGCAAAATCAAATATTTAAAAAAAGTTTTCCAAAATAAAACATCAAAATACTAATAATCAAAAACTTAGCACTTTTCTTAACGCTAAAAAGTTTTCCGAAACAAAAATTTCACGGAACAAACTTGTTGAAAAATTTATAAAAAATAAGTATGGAAAAACTTGATTAATATATAAAAATGTTGTAGTTTTGCATCACTGTTTTCAAAGACAGCAATCAACAAGTCAAAACAAAAAACATCAAACAAAGCATACAACATGATACAAACTGTAGTTAAGCGCGATGGACGCGTGGTGGGATTTAACGAACTAAAGATAAAGGCTGCTATCCGCAAGGCAATGTTACAAACAGAACTTGGGGAAGACGAAGCCCTAATTGACAGAATATCAGATCACATCGCAATCAATGGAGATTCACAGATGACCGTGGAAGCCATTCAAGATAAGGTTGAATTTGAACTTATGAAAAGTTCAAGAAAAGAGGTGGCGCGTATTTATATCGCATACCGCGACAAAAGAAACATAGCACGTCAAGCAAAGGTACGCGATATGTTTCTTGAAATCATTGAAGCAAAAAACAATGACATCACCAGAGAAAATGCCAATATGAACACCGACTCTCCGGCAGGAATGATGATGAAATTTGCCAGCGAGACCACAAAACCTTTCGTTGATGACTATTTACTTTCCGAAGAAGCAAGAGACGCATTCAAGTCCGGGTATATCCACATCCATGATAAGGACTATTATCCCACTAAGAGCCTTACATGTGTTCAGCACCCGCTTGACAGAATTTTACAAGGCGGATTTATAGCAGGTCATGGAGAATCAAGACCTGCAAAACGTATTGAAACAGCAAGTATTATCGGCTGTATCTCACTTGAGACAGCGCAAAACGAAATGCACGGCGGACAAGCAATACCGGCATTTGACTTTTACCTTGCACCTTTCGTAAGAAGTTCATTTATTGAAGAAGTAAAACAAATTGAAACTCTTCAAGGTGTTGATTTATCCGACCTCTACCAAGCACCTATAAAAGACTATCTGAAAAAACCGCTTGACGGCTTGACAGGAAAAGACCGTATGCTTCAGCATGCCATCAATCAGACCGTATCCCGCGTTCATCAGGCTATGGAAGCATTTGTCCACAATATGAATTCAATCCATTCTCGCGGAGGAAATCAAGTAGTGTTCAGCTCTATCAATTACGGCACTGATACTTCTGCCGAAGGCCGTTGCGTAATCAGAGAGTTACTGCAGACCACATACGAAGGTGTTGGGAATGGTGCTACTGCTATTTTCCCGATTCAAATCTGGAAGAGCAAGACAGGTGTAAACTATAAGCAGGAAGACCCGAACTACGACTTGTACCAACTTGCGTGCAAAGTGACTGCAAGACGTTTCTTCCCTAACTTTGTAAACCTTGATGCAACATATAATTATCACGAAAAATGGAATGCAAATGACCCTAAACGCTACGAGTACGAAGTAGCAACAATGGGGTGCAGAACTCGTGTATTTGAAAACAGATTCGGCCCGAAAACTTCTATCGGTCGCGGGAACTTAAGTTTCACCACTATAAACATTGTCAGAATTGCCATTGAAGTGATGAATATCAAGAACAAAGATGAAAGAATTAACGCCTTCTTCAAAAAACTTGATGAGATACTTGATATCACTGCAAGACAATTATGCGACAGATACGATTTCCAAAAGACCGCACTCGTAAAACAGTTCCCTCTCCTGATGTCAAGATTATGGAACGGAGGTGAAAAACTTAAAGGAACTGACACCATAGAATCTGTAATTAATCAAGGGACTCTCGGAATAGGCTTTATAGGACTTGCCGAATGTCTTATTGCATTGACCGGCAAACACCACGGTGAAGACGAAGATGCACAAAAACTCGGCATTAAAATTGTATCACACATGCGCGACTGTGCTAACGAATATTCCGAAAAATATCAGCACAACTTCTCTATTCTCGCAACACCGGCTGAAGGTCTTTCCGGTAAATTCACAGCTAAAGACAAAAAAACTTTCGGCATAATCCCGGGCGTTACAGACAAAGCATACTACACGAACTCAAACCACGTTCCGGTTTATTACCACTGCTCACCACGCCATAAGGCTGAAGTAGAAGCCCCTTACCACGACCTTACTCGCGGCGGTCACATATTCTACGTGGAAATAGATGGTGATGCCACACATAACCCTAAGGCTATCAGCGACATCGTTGACCTTATTCATAAGTACAACATTGGCTATGGTTCCGTAAACCACAATAGAAACAGATGTATGGACTGCGGGTACGAAGATGCACAGGAAAATCTAAAAGTGTGTCCTAAATGCGGTAGTCATAACATTGACAAACTACAACGTATCACAGGTTATCTCGTAGGCACAACAGACCGTTGGAACAGCGCAAAACTTGCAGAACTTAAAGACCGTGTCGTCCACAAATAAGTAATTTGAAATGCGCGTATTAAAGATTATCGACGGCACTTCTGTAGATGGACCGGGACTTCGTACTTCTATCTATTTTGCAGGTTGCTCACACCACTGTCACGGCTGCCACAACCCTCAATCCTGGGATCCGGCATCAGGCGAAGAAGTGGATATTGAGGCAATACTAGGGAGGATTGAAGAAAACGACTTCGATGTGACTTTCTCCGGTGGTGATCCTCTGTACCAAGTGGAAAAACTTACGGAACTCGCAAAAAGGATAAAAATGTGTGGCAGAAACATTTGGTGCTACACAGGATATAGTTTCGAAGAAATAACAAACGACCCCAAACTGTCCGCTATCCTTCCCTACATAGATGTACTCGTAGATAGCAAGTTTAATTTAGACCTTAGAGATATTTCACTCAGATTCAGAGGCTCGTCAAATCAAAGAATCATAGACGTAAAGAAATCAAAACCCGGACAAATCGTCCTTTGGCAAGATTAAGATTTCCAACTCGGAAATACATATAAAGCTTAAAGCCTTCCAAAAATAATTACAGTTTGGAAGGCTTTTTGTAGCCATCCGAATAAAGCCGACTTTTATATAGCGTTTTTATTCACCGCCATTTTTTATATTCTATATAAAATAAAAACAGAAACTCAATTAAGAGTCTCTGCTTTCATTTTGTTGTCTTGGAAGGATTCGAACCCTCACAGGCGGAACCAGAATCCGACGTGCTACCATTACACCACAAGACAATTTTTCGCTTTTGCGGTGCAAAGTTAGACTTATTTTTTTTATCTACCAAATTTTCGTCCTACTTTTTACTCAAAATTTCAATGATACCATCATATCCAACATCTTTAAGTTCTTTAATATAGCGTTTTCGGAGTTTTGCATTAAAATTATTGCTGAAAATTATTTTTTCAGGAGACGTTTTATGGATTAGTTCCGAGAAATTATATCTATAGCCATTGCTGATGATAAGAATATCACATTTAATGTCCGCAACAGGATAATTATTATCCATCAACAACACCGTATTGTTTCCAATATAAAGCAGAGGCTTTTTTAACGATATATACTTCGTTCTCAAAGTATCTGTAACTACACAAATTGAATCCATCTTTCTGAGTCCCATATAATCAGAATACTTGTATTCTGCGTTTGTTTTAACAGCATCTGCGAGTCTCGGCTTTGCTGTTGTAACGATGTATAAAATATTCCTATCCTTTATCAAAATATCCGTAGATGAATAGCTTGATACAATATAATATTCTCTTTCCGGATAAGTTTTTGTTCCAAATGTTATCAATATCACAGTAGCCGCACTGATTGCCGTAAAAATGTAACAGTACACCATTCTTTTGTATTTAATGGCAGCCGCTAAAACCGGTACTAAACACATTAGTAAAAACACTACAATCGGCGACAAGTATATATCTGAGATATTAGCACTCGGCAAATGTGATATATATTTTATTATGGTCAAAACTAACTCGTAAGACTTGTTTATGACAATAGCAAACAGTCCGGAAGGAAATCCAAATATAATAAAGATAAGTCCTGCAACAATAATATATGACAGAATAGGAGTAAATATCGGAGCTGCCAGAATAAAGTACACAGGAAAGTTATGGAAATAATACATCATCAAAGGTGCTGTACCGAGCATGGCAGACACGGGCAATATTATGAACGATGCAATGGTATGTAACGTAGTTCCTTGCTTGAATGGATTTAATCTTTCGTTGAGGAGCAATATACTCAGCACTGCGCAGAATGAGAGTTGAAAACCGATGTTGTACAGTGAATACGGATTAAAAATAATTATCAACAGTGCTGCACCGAATAATGAGTTTATGGCTACATTTTGTCTGTAAAGCAAATATGCAGACAATACAAACGTTGCCATAATCACGGCTCGAGTAACTGATGGTGCAAATAATGTCATTGTGGCATAAAGCCACAATAAGACTATCGTGATAACTATACGCAGATTGTGCTGTCTGAAAAATGTCACCGGAAACAATAGAATGTATAGAGCAAGTACAAGAATACCCACATGCATACCGCTAAGTGCAAGAATATGCGCAAGACCTGTTGAAGAATAATATTGTCTTGTCTCCTGACTTAGCAATGAAGTATCACCGAATAATGTTGCCACTAAAAACGCTGATACATTTTCATCTAAATCCGAGAATAGAAGATTATTTATGGCAGTCTCCTTGATATCATACAAGAATCCCTTAATTCCCCCTACTCTTCCGGTTACTAATATAGTTTTAGTATATGCTTTTACTGAAATTCCCTGACGCAAATAAGTTTGATCTACGTTTGTTTCATCAGGCACTTGTGTTTTTAACGTTATCGGAGAATAGTCTGCAGAAAATTTCACATTATCGCCTACTGAAAAATCCGTTTCAAAATCTTTCACGAAAATGACTGCATCAAAAGGTTTTATCTTTACATCGTTTTGCGATATAACGGTAGTAAAAAGCCTGTATCCGTATTCTGTTTCAGAACTTTTGTTGACTACAGCACCGTACTCGGAATTTTCATCAAGATGATGATAGATATTCGTATTGGGGCGAGTCACGCCAGTGGAAACCCACCCTAACAATATAGCACCGACAAGAGGTAAAGCCTGCCGTAATTTTTTAGCGAAGCAAATACATACAGCAAGAAATAGAAATATGCCGAACCACACACTGTCTGAAACGAAATCACACAGCAAGACCCCTATTATCACCGCTGTTAACGGTAATAATAAGGGTATGTATGACAATGGCGCTTTCAAATTATTCTATCGTTGCTGTGACAACCGTAAAACTCAATACTCCTATTATTATCCAAAGGGAAACCGCAAGGACAAGCGGTCTTATGCCTACGGACTTTATCATCTTTGGTGACAAGCTCGCGCCTATAAAGAATAGTGTCAACACAAGGATACGCTTTGCTACGAACACTATACCACCTGATACACTTTCCGGTAATCCGCAATAAGTGTTCACAAGCATAGCTGCAATGAACAAAAAGATAAACCATGGCACGGATATCTTACTTGACTTATCACGAAATATAAACATGGTAACAAGTACAAGCGGTATTATCCACAACGCACGTGTACACTTCACCAATGTCGCTATTTCACACGCCTCACTACCATATGCAGCACCGGCACCCACCACGGAAGAAGTATCGTGAATAGCTATTGCAGCCCAAGTGCCGAACTGTGTCTGACTCATACCGTAATAATGTCCTATAGGCGGAAAAATAAACAATGCTATCGCATTAAGAATAAATATAACACCAAGTGACACTGCCATCTCATTTTCACTTGCTTTAATAACCGGACCTACGGCTGCAATAGCACTTCCTCCACAAATAGCCGTTCCTGATGAAATAAGATATGACGTTTTTCTCTCAATGTGAAGCCAATACCCTATCAAGACTCCAAATACCATAACCGAGAATACTGATACAATAGTAAAACACATTCCTTGACTTCCTGACTGCAAAGATTTTACAATGCTCATACCGAAACCAAGTCCTACAACTGAGGCTTGAAGAAGATATTTTGATGCTTTCTTATTGAACTTTGGGTACGGCATCGTAAAAAAGAGTGCAAAAATCAATCCGGCAAAAAGTGAAATTGCCGGACTTACAGATAGCACTCCAAGTCCGACACTATCCCACGGGAATAGGATAAACAACGCAGCAATGATATACACTAAACGGCTTATACCGGTAGATATTACTTTTTCTGACATTACAAATTATATATTTAGATTATTCATTCCATATTTTCCAAGCAGCAAGTGCTTGAAGATGTAGCATTTCAAGTCCGTTCTTCACTGTAGCACCATACTCCGCTGCCTTTTTCATAAACAATGTCACATCCGGATTATAAACGAGGTCAAAACACAAATGCTTATCTGTGATGAGATTATAAGGAATATCAGGGCAATTATCTACATTAGGATACATACCTGCCGGAGTGGCATTTACAATTACAGTATGGACATTCATCACATCTTCCGTCAAATCCTGATATGTCAAAACCCCTTCCTTAGGTTTCCTTGACACCAAAACCGGTTCTATACCTAATTTTTGTAATCCGCAAACAACGGCCTTTGATGCACCACCTGTACCGAGTACAAGAGCCTTTTTGTGATGCGACTTAATAAGCGGAGAAATTGAATCGGAAAAACCGATAATATCCGAGTTATAACCCTTAAGGAACAAATCTCCGTCGGCTTTTTTCATAATTTTCACCACATTCACTGCTCCGATTTCATCAGCTACGGAATCCATCTCGTCCATATATGGAATTACCAATTGCTTATACGGAATTGTAACATTTAAGCCGGATAATTCCGGAAATTCTGAAAAAATTTCCATAAACGAACCTATGTCGTCTATTTCAAAATTTTCATAAGACGCATCAATACCCTCTTTCTCAAATTTGTTATTGAAAAATGATTGAGAAAAAGAATGTTCCAACGGAAATCCTACAAGACCGTATATTTTTGATTTTCTTTGCATGCTACAAAAAATTTAAGACGTTTTCAAAATTGAAAATAAATAAACGGAGGTACGTCCTCACCGGCAAATTCTATTACGAGTTGCACAACTACCACAAATACCAGGAGTTTGACAATCCACAATGAAGAAACAAAAAGGTTTGACAACTTTTCATAAAATGCCTTTGGCAATGAATGTGTGATGACAATCACAAGCATCATAATCACCCAAATATATCTCACTTGCACAAAAGGTCCCAAATAATCTATTGAAAAATTAGTAAATACGTTTTTCACTATTGCCCATGAATCAGACCATGTGTCTGCACGGAAAAAAATCCAAAGAAAGGATACCGTACTCATCGTTATAACCCATGAAAGGACTGTAAACCACTTCTGACCGTCAAAACGAGATGTAAATGGTCGGCAAGCCTTATTCACTGCAAGTCCTGCACCGTGCATACCACCCCAAAATATAAATTTCCACGCTGCTCCGTGCCATAGTCCGCCGAGGAGCATAGTGATGAAATTATTAAGATACGTTCTATAAGTACCCTTTCTGTTTCCGCCAAGAGGAATATATAGATAGTCACGAAGCCACGTTGAGAGTGAGATATGCCAGCGACGCCAAAACTCAGTAAGCGATGTGGACTTGTAAGGAAAATCAAAGTTAGGCAACAACTTAAATCCCATAATCAACGCAATACCTATAGCCATATCGGAATAACCGGAAAAGTCACAGTAAATCTGAGCAGTGTAGCCGAATACGCCCATAAGAGTTTCAAAGCCGTTATACCCGGTGGGACTATTGAAAATCAAGTCGTTGTATTGACATATATAGTCAGCGATAATGGATTTCTTAATCACACCTAAGATTATAAGCCACAATCCCGCATAAATTTCAGACTTAGAAGGTGCCTTATTCTCCTTTAGTTGAGGCAAAAATATATCAGCACGGACTATCGGTCCTGCCACAAGTGCCGGGAAGAAACTAAGGAAAAAGAGGTAATCAATCCACGATGTTGCAGCTTTAACCTTACCTCTGTAAACATCTACCACATAGCTTATTGAGCGGAATGTATAGTACGATACGCCTATCGGCAATACAATATCCAAGGGTTGAAAATTCTCACCGATAATCAATGTCCAATTCAACAAAAAGAAATTAGCATACTTAAAATAGGCAAGTATAGACAATGACACCACTATAGATATAGCAACAAAGCATTTTCTTGCGGATTGTTTACG
Organism: Bacteroidales bacterium; assembly: GCA_022768005.1. GTDB lineage: Bacteria > Bacteroidota > Bacteroidia > Bacteroidales > Muribaculaceae > CAJUPY01. The sequence goes on from JALEMF010000119.1 coordinate 23,363, forward strand.
ATTTTTCTCTATCAATAGTGCCAAGTACCAGTCAATGAGAGAAGTTGCGACCAACAAAAATAAGAAAAATCCACTTGATTTATAATAAAAATACAAACTGAAAATGATGACAAAAATCATCATTTTAGTTCTGTTGCTCTTCAGAAACGCATATATTGGTATGAACATCAAAAATATTGCCCAAAACAATCCGCTCGAAAAGAGCATAGGACTCTTAGGGTCATACGACAATAAATCAATAACGTTCTCAAAAGTTGCGCTCCAATCTATCATAGCATATTACTTTTCAGGATAATGAACAAAAACTCTGTTAGGTCTCGCCGTTTTGACATCAGGTAAAGTAAGACGTATCGGGTGAATAGAATTATTCGGCATCCAACGAGCTACGCTATCCATCCACATACATGCGCTCTCTGCTGTAGGGTGAGCACCATCTTTACGACGGTCGAACTTCATACCATTGCTAACAAAGAACGTACCTTGAGGTAAATTTTCTTTAAGCATATCATTAATGCCGGTATCTTCTTTCCAATTAGGAGGACCAATCCAAACGAAAGGAATCGTATCTATTTCATTTAAAATAGATTTTACGTAGCCTGTACGTTTTTCTTTAATATCTTTTACAAAGAGTTCATTTGCTCCCAGGCAAATAAAGATGTATGACGGGTGTAATTTACAAATATATTCCGTAAGCCTGTGAGATTTGCCCCACTGCTCGGTATTAGAACTATACCAAATTACGGAATATAGTGAATGTCCGGACCTTTTAGCGTATGCAGCAAGACGAGGTGACAGACCGTCAAGCATTGAATCTCCAATAAAAAGAATTGTTTGACTTGATGTATCAACAGGCTGAGGGAATACTGATTTTATATTTACATTTTCCATAATGCTGTCAGTATCAGCATTAAGAACAGAAAGTGAATCCACTTGCACTATAACACTTTGCGATAATTTTGATGACTTTAATTCAAAACCGAATAAAGACTTACTCCCTACGAATGAATAGAGAAAAAAAACTATAAAGGCAATAGCAAGAATTGACCACAGTCCGAAATATTTTTTCATGGAATTATGGTATTGATATATTTTAACTTAAAGATTCAAAAAAGTCACGACGCAAATCAGCATTATCGGCAAAAAGTCCTGCACAGTGGAACGTGGTGGTGGAAGAATCCTGTTTCTCAACACCTCGCATTTTCATACACAAATGCTGAGCATTACACTTGACAATAACCCCCTTGGCACCAAGAATAGCCAATACTTCGTTACACACTTCAACAGTCAATCGCTCTTGGACTTGAAATCTGCGTGCAAGAGAATTCACAAGTCGCGCCAACTTACTTAGTCCTACTATTTTACCATCAGGTATATAACCGATTGAAATAGTCCCGAAAAACGGAAGCAAATGATGTTCACAAAGAGAATAAAACTCAATATCTTTCACAATCACAATATTTGATCCGTTTTCCTCAAAAATAGCCTGGTTCAGCATCTCACTCGGATTTTCACGATACCCCTTAGTGGCATAATACAGTGCCTTGGCAGCACGCATAGGAGTCTTTACCAGTCCTTCTCGCTCAGGATTTTCGCCCACAAGTTTTATAATCTGTTCAAAATGTGATGCTATTTCCTCTATAACTTTATTATCTTCCTGTTGTTGCATTGCAAAAAACTATTTGGAATTATTAATTCTGTCTTTTACAACACGTATTTCACGGCTGTATTGAGGAAAAGTGTGTTTAATTTCGTTTGCAGCACTCTCAGCGGCACTATGAGTTCTGAAATCGCCGACTTTAAGTCTCCAATACGGAGATTCAAAAGTGACGTAAGTCCTTAGATGAGGTATTTGCTCCGCTATAAGTCTTGCACGTTCTTTAGCTTCTCCTCTTGCAGTACGAGCATTATTATCCGAGAAAACCAAGACTCTATATCCGACAGTATGTTGTGGTGATGCTACATTTTCAGTTTCACTTTTTTCTTCAGCCACAACATCGTTAGTATCGTACTTCACTTCCAATGACAATTTTTCCGGTTGAATCACTGATACAATACTGTCACGCTCTATCTCGCTGACAATATCCTTAGCCTTGACAGTAAAGAAAAGGAGCAATAATGCTATTGTACAAAATATCTTGTGCATATCAAGTATTGAAAAATAAATACACTAAGTAATAAACGTAAAAAACTTAAAATTAAGCAAAATTGCAACCTATTGGAGACTAATCACAAAAGGTTGCAATTTTAATTGTGCTAGTTATAAAAAGTAATTATTAAAATGCTTTAACAATACCCATAAATGATTCTACATCAAGTGATGCACCACCGATAAGACCACCGTCAACATCTTTCTTAGCGAAAAGTTCAGCAGCGTTAGTAGGCTTGCAACTTCCACCGTAAAGGATAGAGCAGTTATCAGCAACGCTTTGACCATATTTAGCAGCGATTAAGCCACGGATATGAGCGTGCATTTCCTGTGCTTGGTCAGCAGTAGCGGTTTTACCTGTACCGATAGCCCAAACCGGTTCGTATGCGAGAATGATTTTACCAAAGTCCTCAGCAGAAAGGTTGAATAAAGCGCTTTCAACTTGATCTTTAACTACGTCAAGGTAAGTACCGTTTTCACGTTGTTCAAGAACTTCACCTATACAAAAGATAGGAGTAAGACCATTAGCAAGTGCCAAAGCAACTTTTTCTTTAAGAGTCTCAGAAGTTTCACCATAATATTGGCGACGTTCAGAGTGACCTAGGATAACGTATTTTGCACCTGTTGAAGCAACCATAGATGCAGAAACTTCACCTGTGTAAGCGCCTGATTTTTTGTCAGCACAGTTTTCAGCACCAAGACCAAGAAGATTTTGATCAATAACAGCGTTGATAGATGCAAGATGAGTGAAAGGAACTGCGATGATTACATCACAGTTTGCTTTAAAACCTTTGAGAGCATTGTTAACGCCTTCTGCAAGAGCAACACCTTCTTGAAGATTGGTGTTCATTTTCCAGTTACCTGCTACAATTTTTTTTGCCATTGTTTTAAATATTTTATAAAAGTGTGATTATATTCGTTCTTTTGCAGTGCAAAGTTACAAAAACATTTCCACATACATTATATACTTTAAGATTTTTATTTAACCTTGAAAATCATCATTCACACTGCCGCATAATAATACTTATGTAAACTATTTGCCAATTCTAAAAAAAATGTTACGAAATTACAATTGGTTAAAAATAATTGCAATTTTATTTCTCTACTCCAAAATTGTTGCGTAATTTTGCACAATTATTTTTCCGTGATGAAAGAAGTTCAATACAACGGGCTCACATTTGAGCCATACATCGAGAAAGAAAGAATTGCAGCCAGAATTAAAGAGTTGGCTGAAGTGATTAAACAGGATTGCAAAGGAACAATTCCGCTATTTATATGCGTCTTAAATGGAGCGTTCCCTTTTGCATCGGACCTTGTCCGTGCAGTTGATATAGATGCTGAAATCACATTTATACGTTTAAAAAGTTATGAGGGTATGGGTTCCACCGGTGTAGTTAAGCAAGTTTTAGGACTCGCCGAGGATATCAAAGACCGTACGGTTATCATCGTAGAAGACATAGTTGATACAGGCACTACCATCAAGAATTTGGTTAACGACTTAAAGAAAAAGAATCCCGCACAACTTAAAGTTGCCACACTTCTTTTCAAGCCTGAATCACTTAAAGAAGACGTCAAGCCGGACTATGTAGGCTTTTCTATTCCAACAAAGTTTATCATCGGTTACGGTCTTGACCTTGACGGTCTTGCACGAAACCTTGAGGATATCTATGTTCTTAAGCAAGATTAAAAGATTACGCTACTCTCCGTCTGCTTGCAATCTTATGATGGGATTGCTGCAGTTTGTGTGTAAAATATAATATGTAATAATAGGTAAATAAAGGTAAAAATATAAAGATTAGGCTAATGTTTAACGTTGTAATTTTTGGTGCGCCGGGCAGTGGCAAAGGTACTCAAAGTGAACGTATCATAGACCACTATGGCTTGTTTCATATCTCCACAGGAGACGTTCTTCGTGACCATATAGCACGAAATACTGAACTTGGAGTTATAGCTAACAAATATATATCACAAGGTCAATTAATTCCTGATGAATTAATGATTAGAGTTCTTGAGCATCACCTTGACAACCATACAAAGGAATCCGAAAAGGGCGTAATATTTGACGGTTTTCCACGCACTATCGCTCAAGCAAAAGCACTTACCGAACTTCTTGAAAAAAGAGGCACACAAGTAGATGCTGTAGTAGGACTTGAAGTGAATGAAGACGAACTTGTGACAAGAATTCTTAAAAGAGGTCAAGAGACAGGTCGCTCCGATGACAATCTTGAGACAGTAAAAAAACGTCTTGCCGTATATCACAATCAGACGTGTCCTTTACGCCAATTCTATATTGATGAGAAAAAATATCACGCTATTGACGGAAACGGGACAGTTGACAGCATTTTTGAAAAAATCAAAAATAACCTTGACAAAATCAAGCACGACTAATTTATTACCAATAGTATATAAATAAAGGCAAACCGTGTGGCTTGCCTTTATTTTTCTTCTTAAAAAGAATGAAAGGAACGAAACTTATTTAACTTTATCATTAAGTTCGCTACCGGCTTTGAATTTAATAGTTTTGCGAGCCGGAATAGTGATAGCCTCTTTAGTACGAGGGTTAATACCTTTACGTTCTTCTTTTTTAGCGACTGCGAAAGTACCGAAACCAACAAGAGTAACCTTGTCATCTTTAGCAAGAGCAGCAGCTATTGCTTCAATAGCTGCATCAAGAGCAGCCTTTGCTTGAACTTTTGAAAGTTGAGCACCTTCAGCGATTGCACCAACGAGTTCTGACTTATTCATAATCTAGTAATTAATTAAGGATTAAAGTTTTATTTCGCAAATATAAATCTTTATTTTCAATCTTTCGCAATTTTTTAATTAAAATCTTAAAAAAAACTTCATTTTAAGTACAAAACTACATCTTATTTAGGTTTTATCGCCTTTTTATCAAATTTCACAGATCTAAATCAAATAATATTCTCAGTGAATCAACGAAATATTTCTTTTCGTGAATTTTACAGAAAAATTGGCAAAAAAGCCCTATTCTGCCATAAATTGGTAATATAATGACAAAAAAACATTAACTTTGCGCAAATAAATGAATTAAACAAATTGCAATGTTGATAAAATCATCACTCGCCTCTATGGGGCAATACTGCATATTTATCAGAAAGATATTTACCATTCCTGATAGATGGAGTGTATTTTTCAAGCGAACAGTACTTGAAATTTCAAAACTCGGAATTGATTCCATTCCACTTGTCATAATAATATCTCTTTTTATCGGTGCTGTGTGTGCAATACAGATGCAACTCAATACCACTTCACCGCTTATGCCCGCCTACACAGTAGGACTTGCCACGAGAGATATTGTATTACTTGAATTTTCAAACTCAATTTTGTGCCTTATCCTTGCAGGTAAAGTAGGTTCTAATATAGCATCTGAGATAGGGACAATGCGAGTCACCGAACAGATTGATGCCCTTGAGATAATGGGCGTTAATTCAGCAAACTTTTTAGTACTTCCTAAGATTACGGCATTCGTATTGTTTATGCCTATATTGGTAATATTTTGTATAGCGACATCGCTTTTTGGAGGAATTTGCGTAGCCATTTTTACGGATTTGATAAGTTTGTCAAAATTCATATACGGACTTCAAGCAATGTTTAACGAATGGTACGTGTGGTACGGACTTATTAAATGCTTTTTCTTTGCATTTATCATAGCAAGTATATCATCGTACTTCGGTTACCACATTAAAGGCGGTGCACTTGAAGTAGGTAAAGCAAGTACGAATGCCGTGGTTACGAGTAGCATATTAATTCTATTATTTGACGTAATTCTAACAAAACTGTTACTGCAATGATTGAAGTTAAGAACATCTCAAAGTCATTTGATGAAAAGACTATATTGCACAATGTAAGTGCTACTTTTTACACCGGAAAGACTAACTTGATTATCGGTCAGAGCGGTAGCGGTAAGACTGTGTTGATGAAATCCATCATCGGATTAGTACGTCCTGAAGAAGGTGAAATACTTTACGACGGAAGAGACTCTATGAAGATGAATTCCAAGCAGATTAAAGAAATACGCAAAGAAATAGGTATGCTATTCCAAGGGTCAGCCCTCTTTGACTCGGAGACTGTTCTCGGAAATGTAATGTTTCCCCTTATAATGTTTACACATCAGAGCCAAGAGGAAATGCTGGAAAGAGCTCATTTTTGTCTTGACAGAGTTAATCTTACCGGTGCAGAGAACAAATACCCGTCAGAAATTTCCGGTGGTATGCAAAAACGCGTGGCTATCGCAAGAGCTATTGCACTTAACCCTAAATATCTTTTTTGCGATGAACCGAACTCCGGTCTTGACCCTAAGACTTCAATTCTGATTGATGAACTTCTCAGCGATATTACTCATGAATATAATATGACCACGATTATCAATACTCACGATATGAATTCAGTATTAGGTATCGGTGAAAATATCGTATTTATCAACAAAGGACATAAAGAATGGGTTGGTGACAGCAAGCAGATTTATACCACAGACAATGAAGCCATCAATGACTTCGTTTTCGCCACTCATTTATTCCAGGAAGTCAAGAGATTTCATAATTTGGAATTAACCGGCAGCAAACAATAAGCCTCTTAGATTTGTTACTCGTTAAATTGTGGAAATTTGGACAAAATTTCGTGATTTTGGGCAAAATTCCTAAGACTGTAAATTTTTAACTTTGCACAAAAATTTAATGAGTTATGAATAGGACTACCAATTATTGTTTATCATTCTGTATAGCGGCTATGTCACTGCTCACATCTTGCGGTGAAAAAGCTGTTGTTTCAGAAAATATTTTACCTGTACAAACGTACGTTGTTACAAATTTTTCAGGAGGTAATACTCTTGAGTATCCCGGAAGAGTCGTTGCCGCGGAAGACGTAAATTTAGGTTTTAAAGTGAGCGGCACACTCAGAAATATTTTTTTAAAAGAAGGTGCGAAGTTTCGTAAAGGACAGTTAATCGCAGAAATTGATCCTCAAGACTACCAGATACAGTACAATGCTACCGAAGCAGAGTACAAGAAAGTAAAGGCTGAAGCAGAACGTGTAATAGCACTTTACAATGACAGTGTAGCAACAGCTGATGCTTACGACAAAGCTCGCTACGGACTTCAGCAAATCACAGCTAAATACGAAAATGCCAAGAATCAACTTGCTTATACTAAGATTTATGCACCGTTTGACGGTTGCATACAGAAGCATTTGTTTGACCCGGGAACTGTAATTTCAGCAGGTATGCCTGTTGTTTCCATCATCTCAGCCGGTCAACCGGAAATTGAAATAAACGTTCCTGCTTCTACTTATATGCAGAGTAATAACATCGGAGGCATAAAAGCATCATTTGACTACAATACGTCAGAAGAAGCCGACTTAACATTGCTAAGCATTTTACCTAAAGCTAATGCAAACCAATTATACACAGTAAGATTAAGCATTTCTCCCGCATACAAGCCTCAGCCTTCTCCTGGAATGAATACCACAGTGAAAATAACTATGAAATCCGCTGAAGTAAAGAATAATATTCCTGCATCAGCATTATTCAGCAATAAAGATACTCAGTGCGTGTGGATTATTAAAAGCGATTCCACTATCGTCAAGAGAAAAGTTGATGTTGAAAGTATTCACCCTGACGGTTCAGCCACAATTACTTCAGGACTTGAAAATAACGAAACCATAATTTCAGCAGGCGTACACAAACTCCAAGAAGGTCAAAAGGTTTCACCTATGGCAGCTCCGTCTAAAACCAATATAGGAGGTTTATTATGATTGACTTCGGTAAACTTGCCTTTGGCAATAAAAAACTGATATACTTCTTAATAGCCGTATTGATAATAGGAGGTCTTTATTCCGCTTATCAGATGAGCAAACTTGAAGACCCTGAAATCAAAGTTAAAATGGCTATGATTGTTGCTACCAGACCGGGAGCTTCGGCACACGAAATGGAGATGGAAGTAACAGACCCGCTTGAAAAGAATATCCGCACGATTGGTGAACTGGACAATGTGCAAAGTTGGTCGTACAATGACCTTGCAATTCTCCAAGTGGAAATGAAACGCACTGTCAATGATAACGATATAGAACAGTGTTGGGACTTACTACGTAGAAAAGTAAATGACACCGCTGCGGGACTTCCGAGCGGAACATCTGTTACAGTTCAAGATGATTTCGGACTCGTTTACGGTATGTTTTATGCACTTACCGGTGACGGAATCAGCCATAAGCAACTATGCGACTACGCAAGCCTTATCCAGAGAGAAATAACGGATATTGAAGGTGTAGGTCGTGTGACATTGTACGGTCAAAAATCCGAATGTATTGACATCAAGATGCTACCGAACAAAATGGCAACACTCGGGGTATCCCCTACTGAAGTTCTTTCTACACTAAAAGGTCAAAACAACGTATATTACACCGGATATTACGACAATGGTGATAACAGAGTCAGAGTCACGGTTGCAGACAGGTTCAAACAAATTGAACAAATTCGCCAAATGATAATTCAAGGTCATGAGGACGACCAGTTAAGACTTGGCGATATCGCTGAAATTGAAGACTCATACGCTACGCCTACAAGAAACGAACTGCTCTACAATGATGAACCTGCTATCGGATTTGCTATTGCAGCTGCTTCCGGAACAGACATCGTAAAAGTAGGCAAAGAAGTTGAGAAGAAACTTGCCGAAATTAAAGAAACTCGATTCCCTACCGGTGTTGAATATCACCAAGTATTCTATCAGCCGGACAGAGTGACAGATGCTCTTTCCACATTCTTCATAAACTTGATAGAATCAGTAGTCATCGTTATCGCAATATTGATGATAGTAATGGGCTTTAAGAGCGGACTAATCATTGGTATAAGCCTTGTGATAATAGTCATCGGTTCTTTCTTGCTCCTCGGAATGTCCGGCGGCTCAATGCAACGTGTATCCCTTGCATCATTTATCCTTGCAATGGGTATGCTTGTAGATAATGCGATTGTGATAATTGACGGTATCCTTGTTGACTTAAAGCTCGGTAAACCACGCCACGAGGCTATGACTGCGATCGGCAAAAAGACAGCAATGCCACTGCTTGGCGCTACACTTATTGCAATCCTGGCATTTTTACCTGTATTCTTATCACCGGACACTGCCGGCGTCTATGTACGAGACTTGTTTATCGTGCTTGCAGTTTCACTAATGCTGAGTTGGGTATTGGCTCTTGTACATGTACCACTTATGGCTGACACAATGTTCAAAGACGTAAAGACTGACAAAGACGGCAGCAATATGTACTCAGGATTTGCATATAGATGGCTGAGAAAAGTGCTTAACTTCGGGCTCAAATACAGATGGACATCTATAAGCTGCGCTATAATACTCGTCCTGCTTAGTGCTTACGGATATAAATATATGAAACAAGGCTTTTTCCCGGATATGGTATATGACCAATTATATATGGAATACAAGCTCCCGGAAGGTACTAATTCCACACAAGTCAAAAAGGACCTTAACGATATCCGCCATTACTTGCAGAAACGTCCTGAAATTCATGATATCACAACGTCAATAGGCGGGACTCCTGCCAGATATAATCTCGTGAGGAGTATTGCACTTCCATCACTCAGCTACGGCGAGCTTATCATAGACTTTGAATCCGCCAAGGCGCTTGAAAAGAATATGGACGAGATTCAAGCCGAGCTGAGCAAGATGTACCCTAATGCTTATATCAAACTGAAAAGATATAACATTATGTACAAGAAGTACCCTATTGAAGTTCTCTTCACAGGTCCGGACCCTGCAGTGCTACACACTCTTGCAGACTCTGCTTCAATGATAATGCATAATTCACCATCTGTAAGTTGTATCACCACAGATTACGACCCTGAAGTACCATTGCTTGAAGTAGACTTCAATCAGTCTGCTGCAAGACGCTCCGGACTGAGCCGCCAGGATATTTCCACTTCACTGCTTTCTGCAGCCGGCGGAATACCTGTTGGTACGTTCTACGAAGGTACTCACAAAAATACCATATACCTTAAATGCACCGAGGCTGATGGTAAGAATATCGATAACCTTGAGAATGTTCCTCTATTTTCACTTATGCCGAACATCGGAAACTTGCTTACCGATGAAATGCTGCTTAAAGTCAAGACAGGCAATCTGCATAAAAATGAAATTATCGAAAGTGCTATGCAGACAACTCCCTTAAGACAGGTGAGCAACGGAATACATATCAAATGGGAAGACCCGGTAGTGCCACGCTACAACGGACAGCGTTCACAGTCTGTCATGTGCAGTCCTGCGCCGGGCATTGAAACGGAAAAAGCTCGTAAGACTATTGCAGAACAGATTGAAAACATCAAACTTCCTGCCGGCTACAATTTGTATTGGAAAGGAGAAAAAGATGCAAGTACTCAGACTATGAAATACTTGTTCCAAAACATTCCATTAGGGATCGTGCTTATGATTACCATCCTTATAATGCTCTTAAAAGACTATAAGAAACCATTAATAATAATCTGCTGTATTCCTCTGCTTGCCATAGGTATAGTGGCGGCAATGCTCCTCACCGGACAATCGTTTACGTTCTGTGCTATCGTAGGAGCATTAGGGCTTGTTGGAATGATGATTAAGAACTGTATAGTGTTAATGGACGAAATAAATCTGCAAATTGAATCCGGCAAAGATCCTGCAGAAGCACTTATCTCAAGCTCTGAAAGCAGATTAAGAGCTGTGATGATGGCATCACTTACCACTATTTTAGGTATGATACCACTTCTGAGTGATGCAATGTTCGGTTCTATGGCTGCAACGATAATGGGAGGTCTCCTCTTCTCAACATTCGCAACACTGCTTTTTGTACCAATCCTTTACGCAATCTTCTTTAAAATCAAGACTAAATGAAAAGTTTGAAATACATAACTACTGCACTTATAGCCCTATCCCCTGCTATACTTTCCGCTGAAGAATTAACTTTTAATCAGTGCCTTGAAATGGCTATGGAATACAATCAAAAAGTTAAGTCTGCAGATTACTATTCATGTGCTGCAAAATACGAGCAGAATGCAGCAAGAGCACATTTTTTTCCTAATATATCACTGACAGGAAGCGTACTGTACTCCTCCATTGACGGGAAACTAAGCACTGACGAGTTTAATCTCCCTGTACTTAACGGTACGGGGCAATACACAGGTGATATCGTTCACGTTCCTTCATTAGGTTTTGACTATAAATTCGGTTGGATTTACGGTGGTGGCATAAAACTTGAACAACCGATTTTTATGGGTGGCAAAATTATTGCCGGATATAAAATTGCAAAGTCCGCAAACCTTCTGTACGCCCAAAACAAACGATTAACTGAAGCCGAAGTAATAGTGGAAACTGCTACCGCCTACGCTAATCTGATGAGGGCAACGGAAATCAGAGAAGTTGCATTTTCCTATAAGACATTACTTGACGAACTTCAAAATGACGTAAACAAAGCATACAAACACGGGCTAAAACCTAAAAATGACGTCCTTAAAGTGCAAGTAAAACTCAATGAGGCAATTCTTAATCTCAGAAAAGCGGAAAACGCTTGCAAACTTGCGTCAATGAATTTGTGTCACTATATCGGACGTAATCTGTCAGACAGTATCACCGTCAATGTTAATTCTATTGACTCAGAGAATAATTCCCCAGTCAGTTACGACTTCTCTGAAAGACCTGAAAATATCATATTAAAACACAAAACTGATATTGCAAATCAAAAAGTCAACGTGGCAAGAAGTGAATATATTCCGCAAATAGGTCTTGTGGGTGAATACGGATATATGAACGGTATTAATTTCGCTAACAAAAAGTTGCTCAACAGTTCAAATTTTATGGTTGGCGTTCAAGTTTCTGTTCCTCTATATGATTTCGGCTACAGAATCAACAAAATCAAAGTGGCAAAAGCACAGTTGGCTGCTACAAAAGCTGAGCAGGAAGATACAGAGCAACTACTCGCTTTGGGCTTAAACCAAGCAATTAATAATCTTGATGAGGCAAATCTTGAAGTGGAATTGGCTAAATCCTCAGTTGCTTCTGCTGACGAAAATCTTCGTTCAAGCATCAAACAGTATCAAGCAGGGCTTGAAACTCTTACTGATAATCTTGAAGCGCAAACTATCTGGCAGCAAGCTCACACTACTCTGGTTGAAGCGAAAGCCAATCGCTTCTTGAAAAATATTGAGTACCTCAGAGCAAGTGGAAGGTTAAACTAATTCATAATTCAAATCATATTACATACCACAGACCGCGCACAAGGCGTGAAAATGTATTAATTCTAACTCAGGGTTACGCACAAAGTGCTGGTCCTGAGTTACTTTATTGTAAAAAAACTGGCTCATACTACAGGCGGATAGTAATAAAAAGCAATATTTATCTATAAGACTTTCATTAATTACGTAATTATTACACAAATAATTTTGCAGTTAAAAAAATTTGTTTTAACTTTGCAACGTAATTAATACACAAAGATATTACGACAGTATGAAATACAATAGCAATACAGGTAAATGGGAATCAAAATACTGGCACCCTGCCCTAACGACAGATGCAGTGGTATTCGGATTTGACAAAGACGATTGCTCGCTTCAGATACTTCTCATTAAGAGAGGAAAAGCGAAGCCGAATGAGACACCTGCATACGAAGGTTACTGGGCTTTACCGGGTGGCTTCCTTAAAGAATATGAGACGACTGACGAATGTGTCAACAGAGAACTTTTTGAGGAGTCATCAATGAAACTGTTCAACAATGATATGGGAATAAAACCTGAATTCATTGAACAGCTGAACACATACTCTGCCCGGGACAGAGACCCAAGAGAATTCGTAGTTACCGTAGCATATTATGCCTTAGTAAAGAAAAACAAATACATCGTCAAAGGTGGAGACGATGCATCGGAAGCTAAATGGTTTTCAATAGACGAGATTGCAGACCTGCCACTTGCATTTGACCATGCCAAGATAATTCAAGATGCTATTGAACGACTTAGAGAGAAAATCCACTTTGAACCAATCGGATTTAACCTTCTTGACAAAGAATTCACTATGCCACAGTTACAGAGCATCTATATTGCAATTCTTAATCCCCCGGAAAATGACAGTGCCATTCGTGATCGTCGCAACTTCCCGAAAAAAATGCTCAAGCTCGGATACATCAAGGATACAGGAAGGGTTGTATCAGGAAATCCCTATCGGTCACCGAAACTATACACCTTTGATGAAGAAGCTTACAAATCAGCCAAAAAAATCGGTATGAGACTAGAGTTTTAAATAAGAATATACTTTTTTAACCTCCTCTATCGGGGAGGTTTTTATAGACTCAAATTTACATTGCGTAATAATAACACTTAAATAACAAAATAACTATGATTGGAAGTATTATTGGAGATATTGTGGGTAGCGTGTACGAATTCTCGGTAAACAATATTACAACAAAGGAATTTGAATTATTCAGCAAAGAAGGTGATTTCACTGATGACAGTATCCTTACATGTGCAACTGCCGACTGGCTTCTTCACAGAGGCAACGCCGGAGAATACTACGCTGAGTACGGACTGAAATATCCGTCACCGATGGGCGGATACGGAAGCAGGTTTGTAGTATGGCTTTACTGCGCCAAAGACAAAAATCACAGTCCATACAACAGTTGCGGTAACGGTTCTGCGATGCGAGTAGGTCCTGTTGGCTGGGCATACGACACAGTAGAAGAAGTTCTTGAAATGGCAAAGAAAAGTGCTGAATGTACACACAATCACGCTGAGGGAATAAAGGGAGCGCAGGCTGTAGCATTAGCCATTCTGATGTCAAGGCAAAAATACAGCAAGGAGGCAATACGCACCGAAATAGAAAGACGCTTCGGATACAATCTTCACTTCACATGTGATGAAATCCGACCTGCCTACACGTTTAAGGAGACCTGTCAGGAAAGTGTACCACAAGCCATAGTGGCTTTCCTTGAAGGTAAAGACTTTGAGGACTCTATAAGGAATGCAATATCTATCGGCGGAGACAGTGACACTATCGGCTGCATCACCGGCAGTATAGCCGAAGCATTCTATGGTGTCCCGGAAGAATTAAGAAAGAAGGCTATGGAGTACCTCCCTGATGAATTAAAAACAATAGTAACAGAATTTGAAAACAAATATAATCACTGAAAATATTATGGAAAATAAAAAAGCACATATTTACAACCTTATCATCGTTGATGAAAGCGGTTCTATGAGTTATCTGGAAAAAGCGACTCTGAACGGCATCAACAGCACTATTAACACAATTCGTAAAGCACAAAAAGAGTTTGTAAACACACAAGTTCACACATTGTCACTCGTGACATTCAGTTCGGGCTCAGGAGGAGCAAAGGTACAAGCCGTAATAAACAACGAACCGATATCTCAGGTTAAAACGTTTAAAGATTATACTCCAAACGGCGGCACTCCGCTTTATGATGCAATAGGGTTTTCACTGTCAACACTGTACAATTATATCAAAGCTGATAAAGATGCGACAGCAGTGGTGACAATACTAACTGATGGTTTGGAAAATTCATCTACTGATTGGACAGTTGATGCACTGCGGAGTTTCATAGAAAAACTCAAAGCAGAGGGTTGGTCTTTCTCATATATGGGTTCCGACCATGACGTTAAACAGGTTACGGACCTCCTTTCTATTGACAATGTCATTGAATTCAGTCATAATGATACAGGAGTTGACCATACATGGGTACGCGAAAGTTCTTCCAGACGTGCATATTACGAAAAAATGAATACAATGTACGGAGAAGACAATATTACAGCAGATGAGATAATGGAAAGAAAACGCAATTTTGCAAGAGAGTATTACGGTGCGAGAGTGACACCTGACAGAATTCGCCATCTTAATGAAAACGAAATCTTCGTTTTCGGAAGCAATAGTGCCGGTTTTCATAACGGAGGTGCAGCACAAGTTGCGATGATTAAATTCGGAGCCGTATGGGGACAAGGAGAAGGACTGCAAGGGAACTCCTACGCAATTCCTACTACCGGATTTTTTGAAAATATGGTACAAGCAATTAATCGTTTTATTGATTTTGCAATGCGCAATCCTCAGAAACGGTTCTTGGTTACTCGTATAGGCTGCGGAAATGCCGGATATATGGCAGAACAAATTGCTCCATATTTCAAAGAGTGTGTCAAATTGGAAAATGTAGCATTACCGGCAGAATTTTGGACAGCATTAGGATTGAGAATGTTCTGATACTACGTAAAAATACGAAAACAGGGTTGAAATCTTTTCGGACTTCAACCCTGTTTTATATTTCAGATTACTTTATTTTTTGGAATCCAAGTCGTGTAATAAGGTTTCAACAGCCTTATGAAGCTGTGCATCTTCACCAGCCATTACGTCAGCCGGATTTACAGGTACGAGGACGTCAGGGTCAAGTTGTTTGTTTTCAAGGTAAGAACCGTCTTCAAGCTGATAACCGATAACAGGAATACCGAAAATCATTGAAGAGTCCTGCATTGTAACCCAGTTTACGGAAGTCATAGTTCCCGGTACTGGCATACCTACAAGTTTACCCAAACCCATAGTTTTATATACCCAAGGAGTACCGTGAGCATTGCTGTAACATGCTTCACACTGTACCATAATACTCGGTTTATTCCAACGTCTTGAAGGCATATCGCAAGATGCTTTGCCACGCGCAACTTGAGTCAAATACTTTTTACCGCTGAAGAATACTTCGATATCTTCGTGCATACGACCTCCGCCATTATTACGAATGTCTATCACGATACCTTCTTTTTCATTGTACTTGCCAAGGACGTCTGAGTACATCGGACGGAATGAATCATCACTCATTTGAGCGATATGTACGTATCCGAGACGACCGTTACTCCAGCGTTCCACATCTTCAGCACGTTTGCGTATCCAACGTTCGTACATCAAATTGCTCTGAACACCAAGTGAAATAGGTACTATAACTTCATCAATAGTACTTCCATCACTTGCACTCTTGAATGTAACGAGAGTTTTCTTACCTGCGATATTGTTAAACAATGCTGATTGATCTGTTTCCGCATTGATTTCAGTACCATTAATTTTTGTAATAACAGCACCTGCGGTGAGTTTAGTCCAAGACTTGTCAAATGGACCGCCCGCAATTATTTCTGCCACCTTCAAGCCGTCACCGGTGTAAGACATATCATAAAGAAGTCCTAATGATGCAGTACGGTCAGCAGTCTTGGCAGGAGTTGAATAGTAACGACTGCCTGTATGAGATACATTAAGTTCACCAAGCAGTTCACTTAGCATTTCAGCAAAGTCGTAATTATTATTGATGTGCGGAAGGAATTTGCGATACGATTCCGTCATTTTTTCCCAATCTACACCGTGCATATTTGTATTGTAAAATCTTGCACCTTCTTCACGTTTAACGTAGTCAAACATAAATTCTCTTTCTGCAGCAAGGTCAATATCCTGCTTTGCGCTGAAAGAAATTGAAGTGAGCTTATCACTCTTAGGATCAAGCTTTTTAACGGAACGACCGAGTAAATAGATTTTTCCATCTTTATCCATATCAAGTCCGGCTAAGCCTACTTTCTTGGATACGATTTTAGTTTCTTTCTTACGAAGTGACACTTTCCACAAGTCGTACGAAGTATCAACGGAGGTGATAAAATAAAGAGATTCACCGTCTTTTGTCATAATCATATCGACGATGTTTGAAGAGAACTCCGTAAGACGAACTTTTCTGTAGTCAATATTATCAAATTCCACGATGATATCTTTGACATCTTTCTTGTCGTCTGAAGATTTGTCTATCTTGTCAGACTTTTTATCCTTATCCTTCTTGTCTTTGTCAGCCTTTTCTTTTTCTGCTTTTTCAGTTTTTTCCTTCTTTTTCTGCTCATCTTTATAGATTTCGAAGTCTTCTTCGCTAAGCATAAACTTGTCGTAAGCTTCTCTATTCAAGAATATTGCAAAAATATCATCTTGAGAACCCCAAGATGCTTGATTTCTCATACCATAACATTCTGACTGATAGATGATGGCATTACCGTCAAGCGCCCAACGCGGATTAGCATCAGTATATCCGCTTTGAGTCAGGTTATGTACTTCACCGGATTCTACATTGATGATAGCGACATCAGTGTAAGGTGCGTGCATATTGTCAACAATAGTAGTGAGAATCCATTTGCCGTCAGGAGACCATGAGAATTGGAAACCCGTACCCTTATAAGGTACTAAAGAGCCGTCTGTAAGTTGGCGAGACTTTCCGGACTTAACGTCCATAATCATGATTTTATCTCTATCCTGAATATATGCCATTTTCTTACCGTCAGGTGAATAAATCGGGCAGAAACGTTCCACTTTATCCTTGGTGCTGAACAGAGGTTTTTCCTCTATCGTAGTAGCAACAGAAAAATATGGGTCTTCATGTTTCATTTCGGCAGTAAAAATGTTGTACTGTCTGTTTCTCTGAGAAGTGTAAGCAATGGTCTTACCGTCCGGAGTCCATTCCACATTTGATTCAGCTTCAGGAGTATTAGTGATTTGCTTTACTGAAGAATAATCAACAGATGCTACGAACACGTCACCTCGTGCAGTGAATGCAATCTGCTTGCCGTCAGGAGATATTGAAAGGCTCTGAGGAGTGGCACTAATTCTGTCAACCTGAGGGACTTCATCTACAACAATATCAATATTTACCTTTGAAACCTTATTACCGGTGCCAATAGTGTATATTTCGCCATCGTAGCCGATAGCCATAGTACCATTTGCCGCACGTGAAAGGAATCTCACGGGGTTTGTCTTGAAGTTAGTAATTTGAGTAACTTTACTTGGAACTGAAATATCAAATGAATACACATTCATCGATTTACCGTCTCTTTCTGACAGAAAATAGACTGTCTTATTATCCTCGCTCAGCACAGGGTTTCTGTCCTCACCGCCTCTATTGGTAAGGTTTGTGTAGGTACCGGCTTTGATATCGTATTTCCAAATATCACGAGTGACAGAAGATGTGTGGTGTTTACGCCATTCATTTTCCATTCCCTTATTGTCTTGATACACCATCCATGAGCCGTCTTTGGAATAAGACGGCATCTCAACAACGGCTGCAGTAATTTGCTCTGTTCTGCCTCCGGTTAGAGGTACTTTATATAATTCTGTGTATCTGCTTGAAGGAAATTGGACTGACTTTACAGGGTCCTGAATTGAAGCAGAGAATACAACGAATTTCCCGTCAGGAGTGAATGTTTGTGGAATTTCGTTTGCAGAATTAGTAGTAAGTCGTTTTGCTGTTCCACCGGTAGCGGGCATAATGAAGATATCAAAATTACCGTTACGGTCGCTTGTGAATGCGATTGATTTACTATCCGGAGACCATACGGGAGATGTCTCGTATGTCGGTTGCGTAGTCAGACGTGTTGCAGTACCGCCAGAAACAGGGACTGTGTAAATATCACCTTTGTAAGTAAAGGCTATTGACTTCCCGTCCGGGGAAATCATCACGTCACGTAACCATAAAGGCGTTACTGCAGATGCAGTCAAGCCGACAAATGCAATAGCACAACTAATAATTACCTTTTTCATATTTAAAATTAATTAATGAATTAAATTTCAATTATTTGTTTACAAATTTAATTATTTACTGCGGAGTGACAAAAATTAATTTTATCAATTCATTAATTATGGCTAACTTTGTAACATAAACCCGATAAAAAAACGAATATGACAGAAAGACCATTAATACTTATAAGCAATGATGACAGCATAAATGCACCGGGACTTAGAGTTCTCGTTGACTGCGTGAAAAATATAGGAAATGTTTGGGTAGTAGCGCCGGAAAAGCCACAGTCCGGTATGTCATCTGCTATGACGGTTAATGGACCTCTGAGAATTAAGGAATACCCTGAATATAATGGTGCGAAGATGTATTCCGTTGACGGTACGCCTGTGGATTGCATCAAACTTGCTTTGCATCACATTGTGCCGAAAAAGCCGGACATTATTGTCAGTGGTGTGAACCACGGCAGCAATGCGGGTAACAACGTTTTGTACTCCGGCACTATGGGTGCTGCTATGGAGGGCGCTATGATTGGAATACCGGCTATAGGTTTTTCACTGTTGAGTCATTCATTATCAGCCGATTTTTCTCATTGCACGGATTACATCACGAGTATTACCGAAACAATTTTAAGAGAAGGATTGCCTTACAGAACTTGCCTCAACATCAATTTTCCCAAGAATAAAATTAACGGCTTAAAAGTGGTACGTACGGCTCTGAGCCATTGGACTGAAGAGTACCGGGAATACGTTGACCCACACGGCAAACCATTCTATTGGCTTACCGGATCAATGATTAATGAAGAACCTGATTCCGATGACACAGACCTCTATTGGCTTGATAGAAATTTTGCCACAATCGTACCTACTCAGATAGACCAAAGTGACTTGGGGCTTATCCCCTCTGTCAAGGAACTGCTTGAAGAATAATTTTACTTCATAAAGCAGAAATACACTGCCAGTACAAGACAAACAAAGGCGGCAAAGTGATTCCAATGTAGCTGTTCTCCCTTAAAGAACACCACCGTAAACACAGTAAAAACGATAAGAGTAATCACTTCCTGGATTATCTTTAGTTCCATAAGTGAGAAACTTCCGCCGTTACCTATAAATCCGTACCTGTTTGCAGGTACTTGGAATGAATACTCCGCAAGAGCAAGCAGCCATGAAAAAAGGATTACTACGTAAAGCGGAGTGTTATTTGATATAATATGTGCTTCTTGAAGTTTCACATGGCCGTACCATGCAAAAGTCATAAAAATATTTGAAACTACAAGTAATAATATTGTTAACCAAGCGGACATAATAATATGTTTATAAAATTTCAACTCTTATTGCTATGTACAACACAGTAAGAATTCCTGCGATAATTGTCACATCTGTTGCATCAAAGCCACTCTTGCATTCTCGCTGACGCCAAGGAGACTCGCCTCCATTTACTATGCGAAGACTAAGAGC
Organism: Bacteroidales bacterium; assembly: GCA_022768005.1. Taxonomy (GTDB): domain Bacteria; phylum Bacteroidota; class Bacteroidia; order Bacteroidales; family Muribaculaceae; genus CAJUPY01. Next base: position 43,526 of record JALEMF010000119.1, read on the forward strand.
GTACTTACTGATATAATAGCAAGAAATGCCTACGAATGTACCGATTACCGCCCCTACTAAAAGGTCGCCTAAATAGTGCACACCAAGGTACAAACGAGAATACGAATTGATGATAGCCCACAGAATTATAAAACACACAAAACGGCATTTTTTGAATAACATAGAGCTGAATGCTACAAGTGCAAACGAATTTGCTGCATGACACGATGGAAAACCGAAATTTCCTCCCCGATAATCATTGACTACGTGAATAAATTGTGATATGGGATTATCAAGATGTGCCGGTCGCAGACGTTCAAGCATCGGACGCATGAACGATGCACAAAATTGGTCAGTAATAAGGATTGTCAAAGCTATACCGAGAACCCATACTACTACCGATTTAGGCTTATATTTTTTTAATAATATATACAATATGGTAGCGTACATCGGTATCCATATAAACCGTCCGGAATACAAGTACATAAATTGGTCAAAAAATTCCGAATGGAAACTATTCACAAATAGTGTTACCTTTGTGTCTATTTCAATTAATGTATCAATCATTACAAGTCCTCCAAATCATTATATACCGTTTGCAAATACGCCTTTGCCTGCTTTTCAAGAATGTCGGTATCATCACCGCTTTTTCCATCTATCCTTGAAGCATCAAGATTATACACAATATACGCACTGTCTTTCACTATACCCATATATTCCGGCTCTGTAAAAAATGCAAAGTGAGGTGACGTATGTGAAAATATGTTCTTACTATACTTAAAGTCATCGCTGCTGATTCCGAGTGCGGAAAGTACTGTGGCTACAATATCTGTCTGACACCCGACAGTACTTATTTTCACTCCTGTTTTCTGCAGTGCTCCGCCTGCAAGAACGAGTGGAATGCGATGACGCTCAAGAACATTGTCCAGGCTCTTGGGATAAGCGCCGTAATGGTCCGGCGTTATTATCACAAGGGAATTATTCCACTTTCCGGAAGCCTTAAGTTTATCCACGAAGTCGCCTATACAACTATCTGCGTACGCAAATGCATTAGCACGATTTTCCTGATCCGGATACTTGACTTTTAGTTTTTTCTTGTAAGGCACTTCAAATGGCTCATGGCTGCTTGACGTCTGAATAACTCTGAATTGCGGTGTAGTGCCTGAATATTGCTTTAGTTCATCAAATACTCGTCCGAAAAGGACATCATCATGTGCGCCCCATTTGCTTTTACGCTCTGACACCGTAAAATCTTTATCCTTTACTATATGCTCAAAGCCTTGACTGACAAGGTATGCAAGCATATTGGTAAAATTTATGTCGCCACCGTAATAGTAACTTACATCGTAGCCATTAGCCTTCAGTGTCTTTGGCAATGATGGTAAATGCTCCGCCTTTTCAACGTATTTCATTATGCTCGTATTCGGCTGAGAAGGGAATCCGCTCAATATAGCGGGTATGGCACGGTCAGTTCTGAAACTGTTTGCATAAAAATTCGTAAATAGAACACCTTCATTTGCTATGCTGTCAAGACGAATCGCTATATCTTCACCGCCAAGAGAAGGCATTATTTGTGACGAAAAACTTTCAGCTATTATAAGGTAAATATCCGGTCTTTGCATATTCAGCAGTGAATCATTTAATTCAAACGTTTTATCCTGCATACCTGTAAAGACAGTACTTGCCTCTTTTTCATCAAGAAAACGGTATTGCTCCTTGAAGTTGCTCTGATGAGTCGCTGAATACATCAGGCTGAACTGAGGATTTATCGCCACATGGTTAAGTTTCTGATTTTGGCTGAAATAAGCACGGCTCAGATTCATAGTAGATACTGTCACGCCACCCCTTATAGAGAGAAATAGCAATCCGCACATCAACAATACTATCGCCGCTGCACCTATTTTTCTTTTAACCCCACCCGTCAGTTGAGTCACTGTAAATTTCGACGTAATGACTGTAAGAAATTTCCATACAGAGAATGTCAGTATTGCAAAAATTGCAAGCGACAATATTGTTTCCCCTATCGTTGCACTTGCCATAGCGGAAGACGGCGATGAGAAAAAATAAAACAGCGGAGTCATATCAAGACGAAAACCCCAATATGAGTACAATGCTATATCAAGAACCGTAACTAATGATATAATAAAAGCAACAATGCCATAATATACCTTTTCAACTATTTCAACACTCTTATTCTTCACACCTAATCTCACTGCACCAAGCAGCATCGGCAACACTGCCAAATACCCCGACATACTCGCATCAAGCGACAATCCTGCATACATTGCGGAAAGAATTTCGCCGAACGATACGTCACCAAACGAAGAAGAATAATAGCAGCACACAAAACCGATACGCTGAAGGATAAATATGGCGATTAATGTTATGTAAAGAAATGTGTATCTATAAATAAATTTCAGCATCTTTTTCTTGTTACATTATTATCTTGCAAAAAGTACTCTATTTAATAATATTAATATCGACTCAACATAAATTATTAAAGTTTATCTTCAAGCAACAAAAAGAAATAAAAATTGATATCCCGGTAGTGTTGCTGATGCAAAGTTAATCATTATTTTCTTACTTTTATAGTTTCTTTGCGTTGTTATATAAAAATAGCAGACCACAGCGGTTTTATTTAAGACTATTTTCAAATATTATTCGTAATAGGAAAAACATCTGCTGTTAAGAGTGGTATAAAGGCACTATTGTAATAATTTACAAAGAGAAGTTCCGGAAGAAGTACACAAACAAAGAGACTCGGCGAGGCTACCTGATGATATAGTCTTTACTTACTTTCAACACATCAACTTTTCAACTTTAAGTAAAAAAGCCGTTATTTTTTGTGATTATTTTTGCACTT
>JALEMF010000133.1 GCA_022768005.1 Bacteroidales bacterium
TTTCCATAAATCTTAAAAACTGAATTTTTTATCAGGGCTCAGCATAATATTATCCACACTTCCGCCGGCAGGTATCATTGGGAAAATAAGGTCCGTAGCATCAATATCTACGTTAAGGAGATAAGTTCCATCGTACGATAACATTCTGTCTATCGCAGCAGGTAAATCATCGCGACTCGTAACATCTTCACCCGGTATGCCGTATGCACCGGCAAGCGCCACAAAATCAGGATTAAGCATCTGAGTTTGCGAATACCGGCTATGGAAAAACAACGTTTGCCACTGACGCACATTTCCGAGGAAGTTATTGTTAAGCAAAATAATTTTCACGGCTACAGGGTGTTCCATGATAGTACCAAGTTCCTGGATTGTCATCTGAAGTCCGCCGTCACCAACGAACAAGCAGACCGTTCTATCCGGTGCAGCCATTGCAGCACCGATAGCAGCGGGAAGACCGAAGCCCATAGTGCCGAGCCCACCGGAAGAAATAAAACTCTTGGGTGCCGTAAATTTAAAATATCGTGCGGCAAACATTTGATTTTGACCTACGTCAGTGACGCAAATTGCACCTCTGCGCACGGCGGTTGTCACAAACTCCACTACTTCACCCATTTTCATCTTGCCGGACTTTGGAGAAACTTCATCTTTAATCACTTCACTATATTCCACCATATAGCAGTCATCAATAAGAGAATTCCAATCTTCGTGTCTGTTCGGTTTAATCAGGGGAAGCAAATCTTTAAGAAACGCCTTAGCATCAGCATTAATCGCCTTAAATACTTTTACATTCTTATTAAGTTCCGAAGAATCAATATCAACGTGGATAATCTTTGCATTTTTTGCAAACTTACTTGTATCACCGGTAACACGGTCATCAAAACGCATTCCTATTGCAAGAATAACGTCAGCCTTATCTGTAGCAATATTTGGACCTATATTGCCGTGCATTCCGAGCATACCCTTATAGTTAGGATTATAACTATCCATAGTGGAAAGTCCGAGCAACGTGGCAGTAACAGGAATATTTCCCATTTCAGCCAAATCGTATAACTCTTTTTCAGCATTTGCTATTGCCACACCGTGACCGGAAAAAATAAGAGGACGTTGAGCATTATTTATCAAGTCCGCCACTTCCTGAACATCATTCAATTCAATTTCCGGTTCGGGGTTATAACTACGGATAAATTCACACGTCTTATGAGTCCATTCCATCAGTCCTACTTGCGCATCTTTTGCAATATCAAGAACAACAGGACCCGGGCGACCCGTTGATGCAATATAAAAAGCACGAGCCACAGCTGCAGGAATATCTTCTGCACGGCGTATTTGTATTGCCCATTTTGTAATCTGCTGTGTCATAGCCACAACATCAATCTCTTGAAAAGCATCAGTACCGAGATTGTCTGATGCCACTTGCCCGGATATTACTACGAGCGGAGTGCTGTCCATAAGAGCATCACTAAGTCCTGTCACCACATTTGCCGCACCCGGACCTGAAGTTACTATAACTACACCGGGACGCCCGGAAATACGCGCATATCCCTGCGCCGCATGTACAGCACCTTGCTCATGCCTTACAAGGATATGATGAAGTTTATCTTGATAATCGTATAGTTTGTCGTAAACTGATATAATTGCGCCTCCGGGATAACCGAACACCAAGTCAACTCCTTCAGCAAGGAGCGACTTGATAAGTCCTTCAGCACCGGTAATCATTTCAGCCATAATAATATATTAAAAGTTTAAGCGTAACTTATCCTTAAACAAGTCACGCCTTGATAAAGTTTATTCTTATTCTCTTACACCTCCGCGGTCCGCAGACGTTACCATTGAAGCATACGCTTTAAGTGCTTTTGACACAATACGGTCACGATGATGAGGAGTAAATGCGTCTTTTCCCCTTGCCTCTTCTTCAGCACGTCGTGCAGCAAAAGTTTCATCATCGACTTTCACATTAATCGTTCTGCTTGGAATATCTATTTCCACGATATCACCATTACGGATAAGACCTACATTTCCACCGGCAGCAGCCTCCGGAGATATATGTCCTATAGAAAGTCCTGAAGTTCCTCCTGAAAAACGACCGTCTGTAATTAGCGCACATTCCTTGCCAAGATGTTTTGACTTAATGTAACTGGTAGGATAAAGCATCTCCTGCATTCCGGGTCCACCTTTAGGTCCTTCGTATATAATGACTACAACGTCACCGGCCTTAACTTTATCACCGAGGATTCCTTCTACAGCCTCCTCCTGTGATTCAAACACCTTTGCCGTACCTGTAAAATGAAATATTGATTCATCTACACCGGCAGTCTTCACCACACAGCCGTTTGCTGCAATATTTCCGTGAAGCACAGCAAGTCCGCCGTCTTTGACGTAAGCGTGTTCAAAATCACGGATACAACCAGCAGCCCTGTCAGTGTCAAGACTTTCAAAATAGTTATTTTGACTTCCCATTTTCGTAGTTCTCACGCCACCGGGAGCCGAAAGCCATAGTTTTTCAGCTTCTTTGCCGAAATCTTTACCGCCAACAGCGTATTTATCAATTTCCTGCTGCAAAGTAAGTCCATCTACCCTTTTTACGGAAGTGTTTAACAATGATTTATCAGCAAGTTCTTTCATTATGGACACAATACCTCCGGCACGATTCACATCTTGAATATGGTAATGAGAATTAGGAGAAACCTTACATAGCACCGGAGTACGTCTTGAAAGCATATCAATATCATCAATAGTAAAGTTTGCACCTGCTTCATTTGCGATTGCAAGAAGATGCAGAACTGTATTTGTAGAGCCACCCATAGCGATGTCAAGCGTCATAGCATTAAGCATCGCCTCACGAGTTGCAATAGAGCGAGGCAAAACACTTTCATCATCGTTGAAATAGTATGCCTCGGCATTTTTTACTATTATCTGTGCTGCTCGGCGGAAAAGTTCCACCCTGTTTTCATGCGTAGCCACCACCGTTCCGTTTCCCGGCAATGCAAGTCCGATAGCCTCATTAAGCGAGTTCATTGAATTTGCAGTAAACATACCGGAACAAGACCCGCAAGTAGGACAACTTCTCTGCTCTAAAATTTTCACCACATCATCGCTGACTGTTAAGTCGGCAGAATCCACCATCACATCAATGAGGTCCAAAGCCCTGTCGCCGGATTTACCTGCTTCCATAGGACCGCCGGAAACGAAGATTGCCGGAATATTCAGCCTCATAGCCGCCATAAGCATACCCGGAGTCACTTTATCGCAATTCGAGATGCACACCATAGCATCAGACTTGTGAGCATTCACCATGTACTCCACAGAGTCCGCTATCAAATCTCGAGAAGGAAGAGAGTATAGCATACCGTCATGGCCCATAGCTATACCGTCATCAATAGCAATAGTATTAAACTCTGCTGCAAAACAGCCCAGAGCCTCAATTTCCGTCTTTACAATCTGCCCTATCTCATGAAGATGAACATGCCCCGGAACAAACTGCGTGAAACTGTTGACAATAGCAATAACAGGACGTCCGAACTGACTTTCCTTCATTCCATTTGCACGCCACAATGCACGAGCCCCTGCCATTCGGCGACCTACTGTGCTGGCGTTACTTCTAAGTGGTTTGCTCATAAAAAAATTCCTTTATTATTCGCTCACAAATGACATTGTGAAACTACCTTAGATGATGTACATTTATTAATTGCGCAAAGTTAATGATAAAAATCCAATTAGCAAGTATGTTAATTCAATTTGTAACTATTTCAGAACCTGTTAAATAAAATAAAAGAGGTTGCTTCGTAAGACACAACCTCCATAATTTATTGTATGTAATACCTTATCGGATTACGACCTTGCTCACTTTACTACCCTGACGAACGATATACAAGCCTGATGTAGGATTTTGTACACGCACGCCCTGGATATTATAGTATTCAACAGGTTTTGTTTCATCATTGCCAACAGCCACATTTTCTACCCCTGCCACATTTATATAATCAGAAAACTCTTTAAGCAAGAAAGGGACTTGTTTGTCCTGGTCATAAAAATCCATTTGACTTTCAGTATAAACCAATGGATATCCATAAGTTGCATCGTATTCCACAACACCTGTTTGATGTTCAAGGATAGAAGTCATACCATAGTATTCATTTGTCAAAAGTCCTTCTATAAGATTGCCGTACGCATCGCGTGTAATTGACTCAAAACTGCTGCTCACACTCGGTTCTTCAGAGCCTTCAGAGTACGTTTCCGTCTTATCAAGGATAGAAAAACTGTTATACGGATTAATTTCACGCCATTCAGTAAGTGCTACAATTCTATCACCCCAATAAGAATCAATACTTTCTGATGTCACAGTATAATCTTTTTCACCCGGACCATATACAACACTTAATGATCCGTTTTCTTTGCCACCGCTGAGCATTTTTGCACTATTAATACGGTTTGCTCCTTGATACAATGCGCCACCGTTAAGAATCTGATTATCACAGTCTTTCCAATCAATTTCAGTCAGCGTTGTTCCTTCTACCCAAGAATAATTACCAGTTGACCAATCTTCCTGATAAGATGAAGACTTGATTTGTGCCGGCTTACCATCGTCACCGTACGTAATTTCACTCTTGGAATAGTCCTGTTAGAAACCCATTGCGTCCCACTGAGAACGAAGCACTTGAGTCACTCTGCCCTCAGAGTCACGAGTAACTTTCACCTTATACGAACTTTTATCTTTCACCCAATCTCCGTCACGGAAATAATAGTTTGAATACGAAGTAGTGAAAGTAGGGACAACTTCATCATAAGTAAAGTCAAACTTTCTGCTATCAGTAAGGTTATCCAAGTCATTACCTGTCTGAATCAAGCCGGTAAGACGTTTGCCGAACCCATTATAAGTGTAAGTTTCACTCGTATAGCGAGGAGATGTTGACTCCGGAGTCCAATTCAAGTCCTCATTCACGTCGGTCAAAATGTTACCCATACTATCGTAAGTGGTATTATAACGGCGGTCTTTATTCCATTCATTGTTCTTCATACTTGAATAAACCTGAACAGACGGACACCACAAATACTCCGCAGCTTTATCTTCCAGATGCATAGCGTAACGATTCTTTAATTGCAACACTGAGTTACTTTGAGCAGCTGAAGTACAAACAGCAGCGCTCAATGCCAAAATAATGTAAAATCTCTTCATAAAGTTATGATATTATAGAATTCGAGCGCAAAATTAAGTATTTTGCCATAATTATACAATTTTTTCAAACAAATTTAAATCACTCACTCAAATCAAGTGTATTGCAGATATGGAAATTAATTTATAACTTTGTCATACACTAACCGTTGAAAATTTTTTCCACTGTATGCTTGAAATACTATTAGCCGCAATTATAACCCTCTGCATCAGCACTATAATATATTTATCCAAAAAGTTATCTGATAAAGAAAAGAGGCTCTCCGAGAGCAGTATTGAAAATGCTCAATTAAAGGAGCGAATCAATATGTATGAAAACCAACGAGAGCAACTTGAACGAGCTTACGAAGAACGATTTAAGAATATTGCCAATGAGGCCCTGAGACGCAATTCCGAATTTCTAAAAGCACAGCAGGAAGGAGGACTTAATGCTATTCTTAATCCGCTCAAAGAAAATATTGAACATTTCAAAAGGACTATTACCGAAAACTTCATAAGTGAATCAGCTGACCGCAGAACACTTTTCCAAAGAATTGACGAACTGAAAATGCTCCAACAGACTATCGGGAAAGAAGCCAAAGAACTGACCACTGCTCTTCGCGGAAATTCAAAGGTGCAAGGAGACTGGGGCGAAATGATTCTCGACTCACTTCTTGAGAAATCCGGACTTGAAAAGGGTGTACACTACAAAGTGCAAGAGCAAATCAAGGAAGTGAATATCAGACCCGACGTCATAATGTACTACCCCGACGGCAGAAGCGTGGTGATAGACTCAAAAGTATCCTTAACAGCATTCGTAAACCTTGTCAATGCTGACAATGATGCTGAAGCCGAAGAATACAAGAGACAACACGTAAAATCAGTACGCAAGCACGTTGACGAACTTGCAGCCAAAACATATCAGAACTATGCAGGAATACAAAAAGCTGACTATGTGATGATGTTTATTCCGAATGAACCGGCATACATCTCAGCAATGCAGGCTGATAAAGACCTGTGGGAATACGCATTCGACAGAAAAGTAATAATCTTATCCCCTACCCACTTATTGACCGTACTGAGTATGCTTTCACAACTTTGGAGACAAAACAAGATAACTCAAAATATCATCAAAGTGGCTGAAGAAAGCGGAAAAATGTACGATAAATTCGTAGGCTTTATTGACGATATGCTGAAAATCGCAAAAGCCATTGAACAAACAAAGGCTGCATACGACAATGCAATGACGAAATTATCCACCGGTAACGGTAACCTCGTCAAACGCGCCGAGGACTTAAAAAAAATCGGTGCAAAAGCATCAAAAAGCCTTCCTCAAAATCTGATAGACAAGCAAGAAGAATGATATTTCAGTAAAATTTAAAACAATTATTACCGATACAACATTTTTTTTGAATTATACCACACATAAAATTAGTGTTTATACACTATAATTGAAGAATAAAATTGTAACTTTGCATAAATAAAAAACAAGAACATATTTTTTTACAAGTAAAACCTTGAATTATGAAACTTAAAACAATCGTAACAATCTGTGCCGGCAGTGCAATTATGCTCACAGGTTGCAGCAAAAAGCTCAGTCCTTTTGCTTCAGACTATTTCACTGTAAACCCAAGCCCGCTTGAAGTTGTAGGTGAAAGAGTTCCTGCTACTGTGACTGCAAACATTCCTCAAAAGTTCTTCTTGAAAAATGCAGAAGTGACTGTTACTCCTTACCTCGTATTTGACGGACAAGAAGTAGCATCTCAAGCATACGATTTCCAGGGAGAAAAAGTTCGCGGTAATGCACAAGTAATTAACTACGAACAAGGCGGTATGGTTACAATCCCTGTGATGTACAACTATCAGCCTGAAATGATGAAGAGCGAACTTTATCTTGACTTCAACGTACGTCAAGGCAGCAAGCAATACGTTCTTCCAAGAGTAAAAGTTGCTGACGGCGTTATTGCAACTGCTGCTATCGCAGACGCAGGCAACGCTACACCGGCTATCGCTCCGGATCGTTTCCAACGCATTATCAACGAAAAATACGCTGCTGACATCAAGTTCCTCATCAACCGCGCTAATATCCGCGACGAGCAACTTCAGACTAACGAAATGCTCAGCCTCAACGAGCAAATCAACAATGCTAACTCTGATCAAGCACGCAAAATCAAAGAAATAAACATTTCTTCTTACGCTTCACCTGATGGTAAACTTGACTTCAACACTAAACTTGCTGAACAACGTGAGAAAAATACTCAATCATTCCTTGACAAACAGTTGAAGAAAGATAATATCACTGAATTCGGTGAACTTACCGCTCAATTTACTCCGGAAGATTGGGAAGGTTTCCAAAAACTCGTTGCTGCAAGCGATATTCAAGATAAAGACCTTATCATCAGCGTACTCTCAATGTACAAAGACCCGGAACAACGTGAAAAAGAAATCCGCAACCTTTCTTCAGTGTTTGACCAACTTGCAGAGCAAATTCTTCCACAACTCCGTTACTCTCGCATCACTGCATCAATCGACGTAATCGGTAAGAGCGATGAAGAAATCAAAGAATACTTTGTAACTAATCCATCTGCACTTTCTGTTGACGAACTTCTTTACTGCGCTACTCTTACAAACAATAACGCACAAAAGATGAAAATCTACAAGAAAGCATCTGAACTCTATCCTGATGATTTCCGTACTTTCAACAACCTCGGTGTAACTCAATTCGTTGCAGGTGACTACGATTCAGCTAAATCTAATTTCACTAAGGCTTCAAGAATTGCTCCTGCTGAAGCTGAACCGCAACTAAACCTCGGTCTTACAAGCCTCTTGAAAAAAGATTACCGCGATGCACGTCAAAAATTCGGCAACGCTGCCGGTCTTGACAATCTCGGTGAAGCAACAGGTACTATGTACTTGATGCAAGGTGACACAAATGCTGCAGTAAAAGCATTCGGTGACGCTAAGACAAACAATGCCGCTCTTGCTCAAATTCTTGCCAAGAACTATAGCAAAGCAAAATCTACTCTTGCAGGTATCGAAAACCCTGATGCTACAACATACTATCTCAACGCTATCTTGGGTGCTCGCACGAACAACGAGTCAATGGTTAAATCAAACCTTAACGAAGCAATAAAACTTGACAAGACTCTCGCTGCAAAGGCTGCTAAAGACCTTGAATTCGCAAACTTTGATTTATCATCAATAGCTTACTAAGCCTATACAATTATATGATAATATAATATGTAATAATCTTATAGGAGGGTGTGAAATGGAAAATTCTCCATTCATATCCTCCTTATTATAATAAACAAACTAATCCTCTAATACATTTATCAATGATGAACTGGCTTATAGACCTTTTCACAGAACAAACCACACTGCAAGCAATCGTAATTTTATCCCTGATATGTGCCATAGGATTATTTCTGGGTAATATAAAAATCAAAGGGATATCATTAGGTGTTACTTTCGTGTTTTTCATAGGCATCATAGCAGGGCATCTGGGACTGAAGTTAGATAGCGACATGCTTCGCTACGCAGAAGATTTCGGACTAATACTATTCGTATATACACTCGGACTTCAAGTAGGACCTGGCTTTTTCAGCAGCCTCGCACATGGAGGTATTAAATTTAACTTATTAGCACTCGCACTGGCAGTGGTAACACTTCTGCTTGCGGTAGGCTTAACTTACATAGTGCCTGTAAGTATTCCCGATATGATGGGTATATTCTGCGGTGCTACAACTAACACACCGGCACTCGGTGCATTACAGCAAACTTTACTCCACATAGGAGAAACTACGGATTCCGCTGCAGCAGGGTGTGCTGTGGCATATCCGTTTGGTATTACAGGCGTCATTTTTGCGGCTATTTTAATACATAAATTTTTCGTCAAAAAGAAAGATTTGGAAGTAAGTGATGAGTCGCAAGCGAAACCTTATTACGCAGAATTTGAAGTTTCAAATCCTGCTATTTTCGGAAAGACAGTTGAGGAAATTGACGCAAACGCAAATTGCAGCGACAGTTGCGTCATAACACATATATGGAAAGATGGTAACGTTGCCATTTTCAAAGCAAGCGATATTATAGAGAAAGGCGACCACGTTCTTGTGGTGTGTACAATAAAAGATTTACCAAGTCTCAGACTTCTATTCGGAACTCAAGTGGATAAAGACTGGAACTCCGAAGAAATCGACTGGGACACTGCGGACGGTCACTTGACAGCCAAGAACATTCTTATCACACGAAAAGAAGTTAACGGCAAATCATTGGGTTCACTACGCCTGCGTACTTTGTACGGAATAAACTGCGTACAGATATATAGAGGTGGCGTAATATTACTGCCATCACCGAACTTGCTTCTGCAGTTAGGAGACAGCCTGACAGTGGTGGGTGAACGAAAATCGCTTGAACAAATACCATCACTGCTCGGCGATACAGTGGAAGCATTAGATGAACCGAACTTGATATCAATATTTATAGGACTCCTATTAGGTGTAATACTCGGTTGCGTACCTATTCCTATCCCGGGCATTGATATACCTGTGACACTCGGTCTTGCGGGAGGACCTATCATAATGGGAATACTTATCGGGACATTCGGTCCAAGATCTCACATGGTCACCTACACCACTCCAAGTGCAAACTTGATGTTGCGTTCAATTGGACTATCCCTATTCCTCGCAGGACTGGGAATAGAATCCGGCGAAGTATTCTTCAGCACCGCATTCAGCGCACAAGGTGCATTATGGCTCGCCATGGGCTTTATATTGACACTGATTCCTCTACTAATCCTCGGATTTTTCAGTCTGAAACTGTTTAAAGTGGATTATGCATCACTGATCGGTATTATTTGCGGCTCTATGGCAAACCCGATGGCACTGGATTACGTAAATTCATTAATACCGGGCAACAGACAGTCTATCGCATACGCCACCGTATTTGCACTATCACTATTTGCAAGAATCGTATTATTACAAATTGTTGTCTTACTCCTGCTATAAATTAAACTAATTACGATTATCACTATCTAAGGTAGTATGAAAAAGATATTTACAATGCTTTTTGTGGCAGTTATACTATTTAACACGGCTACTGCAAAAGTTCAGAATGAAAAAATCACTTATAGAGTGATGTACAAATGGGGATTAATTAACAAGCAAGCAGGTACTGTCACAATAGATACTCGCTTGAATAGTGATAATAAGACGTTTGATGCTCTTCTTGTGGGACATTCGGCATCTTGGGCAGATAAGTTTTACTGCGTAAGGGACACTCTGAAAGGACATATAATCACAGACGGCATTATCCCTAACTTATACGAAAAAATCAGCCATGAAGGCGGAGACTACAAACGCGACTTGATAACTTATAAGCGTGAAGGCAATAACGTCACCGCACACTGTGAACGATGGAAACAAAAAGGTGATGAAGCAATGACACATTCCACAAAGTCACTCAGCGCAACAGGATACACTATTGATATGATAAGTTCTTTTTATCACATGAGATATATGGATTTCCGAAGTATGAAGGTCGGCGACAGCCAGAGTATGAATATCTTCTCAGGTAAACGCAAAGAAATTCTAAAGATAACCTTTAAGGGCTATTCCACCGTGCAAGTTGACGAAAAATATTATCAATGCTACCATATCACCTTCTCTTTCACTTCAGACGGCAAGAAAAAGACGAGTGACGACTTACAAGCATGGATATCAAACGATTCAAAACGTATCCCGGTGAAACTTGAAGGGAAACTCCCTGTAGGCTCCGTAAAATGCTTCTTTGTCCCGTAGAATATCACATATAGACTATAAAAATTATGGACTGATTTTCCACACACGGAAATTCAGTCCTTCTTTTTTAATCTATTATTAATTCCACTTTAAGTTCATTATATAAAATACACAGGACCTAAATGCCGGATCTAAAAATAGAAAAATCATCAATCGCACAAATTAGGTTGTCATAACTTTTTAAAAGTAATTTACCATTTAAGTAATCATTAATATCTAAAATAATATCTTCCGGACCATTATCTTCTAAATATGAACGAGATTTCAAAAAAGACAACCAATCATCGCTATTTCTACCTATTTCCCCCAAAAGCAAATCTCCGTAACCTTGATCGGGAAAATAGTAAGCACAATCACAGCCGAATAATCTTAATTGTTTAAAAGTACTGATATTATTCACTCTTTTTCAGCAATAAATCGGCAAGTACTACTGCTATTTTTTGTTCTTCCTTAGGAGCATCTTTTGCTTTCCACGCTACAATGAAACGGACTTTGGCTTTAATAGGCTTGTATCCTTTTTCAGCCCACGTTTCTATTTCCTTTTGCATACGTGCTGATAGTTTTCCTATTTTTGCAATGCCATCTGCGAGGTAAAAGTGATTATCTTTGAATACTACCGGATCACCGCTCTTGAGTGACAGTATTTCAGACTGATGATATTTGAAATAACTCAGCATAACGTCTCTGTGAGATAATTGAAGCACTATTTCATCAGGCATAAAATAGTCATTATTATCTGAAATAATCTCAGCCGGCAAGGAGTTAAATATCGCAGTATTTGTGTGAATTGACAGATTACACTTTGCTCGTGTAATTGCAACATAGTACGACCGCGCTTTTTCGCCTGTGACAACGTGATTACCGTCAATAAGTAAATAGACGTTATCAAATTCTCGACCTTTGGCCTTATGAATCGTTGATACCACGACTTCATTTTCACCTATTTCCGTAAAATCTTCTATATTTGACTCGTAAATAAATTCTTTCAAGTCATTAAGATATTTACTTCTATTTGTTTTTTCAAATGTGGATAGGCAACGTTCAAGGTAAGGAAGAGACGTACTGCCGGCATACTTTTCTTTTACTGCACACTTTGCTTCTTCCCATTGTCTACTTGAAATAACAGGGCTGACAGCATTTGATGTCAAATACCTAAGGAAAAATCGGACTTCAGTAAGATTACCGAATCTCAGTCCACCCATTGATTGAATTAACTTACAGGGAATTCTATATTTTTTAAGCAAGGCAAGAAGTATCACAGCCTCCTCATTTGTCTGCGTGAGCATGGCTGTCGTACCGGAATATTTGCTATTCAGAAAGTCGGATACCACCGGTGTGAACATATACTTTGAAGAATGGCGCACGACCTTCACTCTCCCCTTAATATCTTTCACCGCTACGATTAAAGACGTCTTAAGCCTGTTAGGAATATATCTTGTGAAAGCATTTGCAAAGGCTACCACATTTCCGCAGCTACGGTAATTATCCGTCATTTCCATAATCCTGCTTTCAGGACCGGTGCTTAACTGATACATATACTTAGGATTAGCACCGGCAAAGTCAAAAATGCACTGATCGTCATCGCCAACTGCTATAACCCTCATATTTTCATTTGCATTTTTCAGAGCGCACACGAGTCGGTAAGAATCTTCATTCATATCCTGTGCCTCATCTATCACAAGCACCGTTTTTCTTATCTTGTTAGGTTCAACCTCACCGTTTTCAATCATCTCAGACGCCATTGAAATAATATTCTGAGAGTCATCAAGGTTTCCTATTCTGCCGAGTAAATCAAAACAATAGGAATGAAACGTCATTATATCCACAAAGTGTGCGGCATTGCCTATAAGTTCCATTAATCGGAGTTTGAATTCCACTGCGGCAAGACGCGAGAAAGTAAGCATCAACAGCTGCTCATGCTTGACATCTTCAAGGAGCAACAACGATGCAAGTTTATGAACAAGGACACGAGTTTTTCCGCTTCCGGGACCGGCAGCTACTACAATACACTTTGATTCTTTATCACGGATAATTTCCTCTTGCCGCGGCGACAATGTACCGAACAGAGCATCATATTTTTCCGGAGTAATATTTTTATTGATTGCTTTCAGTTTATCTCCCTTAAAATACGTTGAGATAAAATCACGATAATTCATCTGAAAATAATCCCTCACGAATCCGAGTGCGGCATTGTAATCCGTTACCATCAAGTTCGCATATTCACCAACGATGTGTATCTGCTGTATTTTTTGCTTATAGAATTCATCAAGGATCTTATAGTCCTCTATCTTAAAAGAGCAGCGAGGTTCCTTTATTCTCTTTATATCCATTGTATTGTAGATAACGAGAAATCCGCCTTCAAGTTTTAATGCACCTATTTTAGACATATACAGCAGTGCTTCCTCCACGTCTTCAAGCTGAACATCATCAAAGTTTACAAATAGAGAACCGCCTGTCATTTTCATGTCGTTAAGCAGCTTGACGATAGAAAATTGCACAACGCCGTCCTTTACCAATTCAGAATCGCTACTACTGATTATTCCATAAAGCCATTCAATAGCGAAATTACATATATCAAGGCGTTTTTCGAATCTCTTAAGCAGCAAATCCAAGTTTCCTTGTCGCTCCACAGAGATAACTTTCAAGTCATCATTCTTTCTGCGAGTATATCCTTTGAGTATATGAAAATAAAGCAAAGTACGGATATCTTTCTCAGTAGAATCTATTTTATCACGCAAAGCATTGTCATTAAGTTGCTTATAAGAGATATTAAGAGAGTCGTCAGGAATATTGGTCAGAATATACCTTTCCAACTTTGAATATCGGTCAAGAATCTTTTTGGACTTTCTGTCATTAGCACTTATTTCAGATAGATACGCCGTAATATCCTTGCTATCCGCAAGAACACCGGCGAGCCTCATTCGCTCAATGGTATTTATAACATCGGACTTTTTAAGTCCGAGGATATCTGCAAGATAATCCACTCTGGATTCAGCCTCGCCATTCTCAGACTTTGATATATACTTCTGAGTAATAAGCGACTTAATAATTCTTACGGCATTTTCAATTTCCGGATTTTCAAATAGTGAAGAATTCGTAATTTTATTTCTCGCTTCATCAACGTTTTTGACGGTTATACCGGTGGCATACACGTGCGGAATGTTATTTCCGCGTTCTATATATCCCGACTGCTCAAGTGCAGACAGAGCAGTACGTACTCTCGTCTCAATATCCGAAACTGTATCGTCCCAGCCTGCTTGCCTTGCTATTTCAAGTGCAGAACATGCGAACTGAGGACGGAACTTTGAAAAATATTTCACAGCCTGCCACACTTGCTGAATTTCGCTGATACTCAGTTTAGTCTGATTCAGCAAGATAAAATGCTTGTCAAGGTCACTATCATTGTACAGTACAAAACATCTTGCCTCCAACTGCGGATTTCTGCCTGCTCGCCCCGCCTCCTGAATATAATTCTCAAGTGAATCGGATATATCATAGTGTACCACTAACTTCACATCGCTTTTATCAACACCCATACCGAAAGCGGAAGTAGCCACGATAATATCAACATCTCCGGACATAAAAGCATCTTGATTTCTGATTTTTTTGTCAGAATCCATTTTGCCATTATAAGGCAACGCCATATACCCGTCTCTCGTGAGCCTGCCTGCCAGGTCTTTAGTTCTTTTCGTTCTGGAAACATAGACAATAGTAGGGCAACGTGATTCATCTATAAGTGAACGCAGACGGTAATACTTTTCATCATCGCCATCAACGTGTATAACGGAATACCTTAAGTTTTTTCTTGAAGCGGAAGTCGCAAAAATATTGAGTTCCACCCCAATCCACTTATTGAAATAGTCACAAATATCCTGAATAACTTTCTGCTTTGCAGTTGCAGTAAAGCAAGAGACAGGTATTGAAGTACATTTCTTTTTCTCTTGATAAATTTTTATAAACTTTCCGATGTAGAGATAGTCAACTCTGAAGTCCTGTCCCCACGCAGAGAAACAGTGAGCCTCATCAATCACAAAACGAACTACGTTTCTGACTAATAGAATTTTCTCTATAGTCTTGGAACGCAGCATTTCCGGTGAAATATAAAGAAGCGATGCATCACCGTGCATTACACGATCTATGGCATCGGCACGAGATATCGGATCAAGAAGTCCGTTTATAGCCACAGCATCTGTAATGCCTCGTTCTTCAAGATTATCCACCTGGTCCTTCATCAGCGACTGCAGCGGAGAAATTACCACTGTCAGCCCGTGGACAGCACGCCCTGCCATCAATGCCGGCAACTGAAACGTAAGTGACTTACCTCCCCCCGTAGGGAATATCGCTAACAACGATTTGCCGTCAACAGCACACTGAGCAGCATTTTCCTGAAGACTCTCGCCATTATATTTTCTAAAATCATCAAAGCCGAAAAACTTTTTCAATCCGCTATGTATATCCAACTTACCGGCACAGTATTCGCAGCCGGAATTGCATGGCACGCCCCGGAGACGCCATATCACATTCTCTACCGCCGGATACCGGTGCAAAACCCACCCGGGTGTAATTGACTTGTAATCCGAAGTACCGATAATAGCCAATGCGTAAGCCAGTTCCACCGGGTTTGATGATATAATTGAGTCAAAGTCTGCATTAGTACACAACTTTGACTTAAATTCAGTCTTTATTATTTCACCTAACTCTGAAGCAGAGAAGTTCTCGCCTGCCTTAACAGCATGAACAAAACTAAGAAAACCGAAAAATTCTTCTTTATCATACAGCAGAGCCGAATAAATTTTCCGCTTATTTTCAGACAAATTATTCCATGCAGCAACTTCATCAAAAAGCAGTTCCTTAGCCTTCTTGCAGTCATTAACAGGATTATTTAACTGGTCCGAAAGCAACTTGTCATCTTTCACCAACTTATGGTACGGCTTGGCAGGAAAAAGCAGAGGAGATACGTAAAGCGTATCCACAAGGGTAAAATCACACCCTTCGGGAAACAAATATTTCGCATCATGATGAACGATATTATGCCCGCAAATATAATCCACACCCTCAAGAAAAGCAAGTACTTTCTGCAACAAATGAGTGTGGATCAAAGCATCATCATAGCGAATAGCACCAATATCCTTAATTTTTCCATCACATACACTGACTTCAACATCTGCAAAGGCATACTTATCCGAGTCAAGAGCCGAAGTCTTGACCTCTACAGGATTAGCATTAATTACCAAACTCGATTTAAGGAAGTCAAATAGAGACATTACAAATTCTTATTCATTAGTTATATGCTTTATGACACGGCAGGGATTACCTACAGCCACACAATTTTCCGGAATAGAACGAGTAACAACACTTCCCGCCCCTATCACACTATTTCTGCCAATGACTACACCGGGCAAAAGAATAGCACCGCCACCAATCCAAACATTATCCTCAATCCTTACAGGACGGGAAAAAGTACGACAGAAACACCCTGAAATCTTTTTATTCTCCTGCGAATTAGTACGTCCGACAACATCTGTAGTATGCGTAGCTGTATAAATTTTGACATCGGAAGCAATAAGCACATTGTTCCCGATATCAATCCTGTTATTATCCACAAAAGTGCAATTCATATTTATAATCACATCATTGCCACAATGGATATTAATCCCGTACTCACAATGAAAATCAATATCTACATGCACATTATCACCCATTGAGCCAAACAACTCAGACAATAAATGGTGACGCCTCGGAATATTTTCCATATCTGTGTCATTAAGTTCCCTCACGAGCCGCTTACAGCGATAAATAATCTGCAGCATTTCAGGATCAGCAGTAAAAAACTCCCCATCAATACACTTTTGATATTCCGTTTTCATTTATTCACGATTTAGATTGACAGTAGCCATCTTGCAAATTTACAAATTTCACCTGTAAATACAAGGATTATAAATAAAAATATTAATATACGCACACGGCGCAGGTTCAACTGGCAAGTGCAAAATTACGTAATATGTTTGTAAAATTCTTCTTTGGGTGTAGAAAATCCAAGTTTTTTTCTTGGTCTGAGATTTAATTTGCGTCCGACATTTCTAACAAATTGTTCTGAAAAGTCCTTA
>JALEMF010000136.1 GCA_022768005.1 Bacteroidales bacterium
ATTCCAGTCAAACTGCGCAAAAGCATCAGCAGAAGTCTGAGTGTAACTACCATTGTCCTTGAATTGATAAGACATCAGGTAGTCATTCATACAGTCAGAACCTACAGTAAGGATATTTCCGTTAATAAACGTGTGATTGTACATCACGTGGAAAATATTCTGCGTGTTACTATAGTCACGAATATTGCGACGATTGTAGAGGTAATAGTCGCTCTTGTCGTACTGGTCAAAGCTATAAGATAGTTCTACATTATTCTTATCATCAAAAGCGTAGTTGCCTTTAAGCCCGGCAGTGTAACTATAGTATCTGTCACGAGAAGATGCAGAGGCTTTACGTTCACGGAAAAAGAAACCGGCACGAGCGGTAACTTTCAGTTTATCAGTAATATTCAGTACAAGCCTCTCCTTAAAGTTTTTAGTGGAATAGCCATATACCGATGAGTAGTCACCGGCATTATCCAGGTTTATACCGTCAATGGAAGTGAACTGAATGTTGGTCATAGAGTTTACAATACCCTTGTTAAAACCGACAGTACCACCGTAACGAGCCTGATTGTACGAACCGTAATTGCCGTACACATTCAAGTACCACGGAAGTGAAGACTGCTTGCTGATGATATTCACCACACCACCTACAGCATTTGAGCCATAAAGTGACGAAGCGGCACCTTTGACAATCTCAATTCTCTCAACATTATCCATATTAAGACGGTCGTAGTCAACATTGTTCAGCGTTTCACCGGCAAGTCTTTCACCGTCAACGAGGAAAAGCACTGCATTGCCACCGAAACCGGACATATTAATTGACTTCTGCTGATTCATAGAGTAAGAAAACTCAATACCCGGGATTTCTGCTTCAAGCACATTACCAATATTATTGACGTCAAGCCTCTTAATATCATTTTCCCCTATCACTCGAGTGACAACAGGTACATCCTTAAGCAATTTTGGGGTACGAGTACCCGTCACAACGACTTGATCCAGCATCACAGCATCTTCCTCAAGACTGAAATTTAATTCCGAACCCATACTGCCGTAATTAAATTTCTGCCCGGCAGTGTGATATCCTATATAAGAAGCCGTCACAGTATGACTGCCATTGTCCGGCAAAGCAATCTCGTAACGTCCGTTTATATCCGTCACAGTACCACGGTTAGGATAGCCTGACACTGAAATTTTAGCACCTATAAGAGGATTGTTATCACTATCCACAACACGTCCCGACACTTTTTGTTCCGCTGAAAGATAACAAAAGGAAACTAATAAGGAAACTAAAAGAAATACTAACTTTTTCATTGCGTAACAGGATATAAATAGTCAATAGTCATAAACCCTTTAATGCCGGAAGTATTCATAAAGTTCGACAACTTAAGTGCAGCAAACGTTCCGTCTTGAAGTTTAAGAATATAAACTTTCTCGGAAAGCGTATAGACAGGAGGCATACTTGAAGTATCCACATTCAGCCACTTGGAAAGACACGGATTATAAAAATCCTCAGCGTACTTTATAATGCCTTCCATCATTTGTGACATATCAATGGTAATCTTATTCGTGGTCCATTCATCGGCAATAAAATCTGCGCCGGAGAATTTAGATACCGATGAAATATCCGTCAAGTCGTAATACTTTGTTTCAAACACACTTGCGCCATTAGTCTTGGCATCATAGCGATGGACGGCAAAGTCCCAATTTTCAGGCTGTTGCTCAGTGTAAAGCGCAGTAACCACTTTTTTGTCTTTAAGGCTTATATAATTCCACTTCGCGTAATCCGAAGCATCAATATAAATGGTACCCGTGCGAGTAGCCTCGTTGATTTTGATAAAGCCGAAACCGTCGCTTGTCTCTTCAACAGACTCATCGTAGATGCCGCCAAAAATGCCATGGCAAGAAGAGAGTGACAGCACTGCCGTCACTCCCCACAATAATCTACATATTTTAGAACTAATTTTCATAATTACTAACTTAATCTTAGTATTTTTTACTGAGCAGGAGCAGTACCCGGACGGATAGTAACCGTCATTCCACCCATTACGGCAGGCATAGTAAACGTAATTTCAAAGTTTTCCTTTGCTGCATCAATAGTAGCTGAAAGATTAAAATCATATTCGGATTTTGATTCGCCCATACCCATCAACACCTTGCCTGAACCGCTCAAAGAGTAACCGCTCTCTGTCTTTTCAACAGACGCGGCAGCGACATTGAATTTGCCCCACTGTTCTGATTCGAAAGCCACTGTCAAAGTGCCGTCACCATTAGATGAAACAGCAACGCTCGCATTGTCCTCGTACATACCTTTAAAGTAAGCGGAAGCAGCTTCGGAATAACCTTTATAAGAGCCTGAAAGGAACAAGTCCGCAGGAGCAACACCTGTCTTAAACTCAATATTTAATCCGCCCATAACAGCAGGAACAGTAAACTTGGCTGAAGCATCAGTCTTGGACTTGATAACTGCTGTAAAAGTGCAGTCATACGAAGATACATTACCGGTCATACCCATTAGAGTGTGACCTTCACCGGAAAGAGTGTAAACTCCGGCATTTTCACTGAGAGTTGCATTAGGAACGGTAAATTCACCAAAAGAACTTGAAGTGTAAGTAACTTTTGCAGTACCGTCTGCATTCTCAGTTATATTAATACTTTCGTCAGCAACACAATTATTGGTAAAATACTGACAGCTTGCAACAGAATAACCGGCGTAAACACCTTGAATATCTGCAACTGTAGGCTTATTATCTTCGCTGCATGAAGTGGCAAGAAGAGCCGCAACGGAAAGATAGAGTAGTGATTTAATCTTCATTTTATATATATTGTTTTTATAATGAAACATCTCGTAAAGAGGCGTTTTTCATAATGTAAACCCCGGCCGTAATGCCTGCTGATTATCTAACAACATTACACGTATCATATTTGACTACGGCATTACGGCCAATACAGGTTTTAGAGTAAAGATTAAAGATTAAAGAAAATCGAAAATCAACTTAACATCAACTGTTTTTATTATTGCTTTGTAATATAGTCTATAGTAAGGTAACCAAGTTTATTTGACTTGTTTACGTAATTTTTGAAGTGCAAACCGTAAATCTTACCTTCCGCAGTACGCAGCAAGTAAACTTTATCGGAGAGATTGAATTCCGGTGGCATATTCTTCATATTCATATCCATCCACTTTGAGATGCACGGATTATAACTATCCTCTGCGTACTTAACTTTACCTTGCATCATATCGGACATATCCATGATAATCTTATCCGATACAGTAGCATCAGCAGTAAAATCAAGTGACTCAACACTCTGAATATCCGCAACTTTTGACAAATCATCAAAATCAGTTTCAAATCCCGCACCTCCATTTGTCTTTACATCAAAACGGTGAACGGCAAAGTTCCATTTTTCAGGAGCAGCTTCACCAACCTTAACTGAAGTAATTTCAGCATTTTCAAGGTCAATATATTGCCAATCCGCATAACTTGAAGCGTTAACGTAAATGCTGCCGGAGAAAGAATCCTTTTTTGTGAAGCCGAAACTTTCCACAGCCGTTGTATCTTCAAGATTGATATTATCAATGGGAGCCTTTTGAGCATTTCCGCCACAAGAGACAAGCGCACTTGTAAGTGCCGCCAGAGCGAAAGAAGTAACTATTTTTATTGATATTGCCATTTGCTATAAAATCATATATTTTTCTTCGGTGCAAAGTTAAGGGCATAATTTTGCTGACACAATACCATAATTTCAGTATTTTTTCTTGCAATTATCCATTCAATTCACTATTTTTTAGTATTGCAATCAATCAATATTTTAGGTAATTTTGCAAGCAAAATTAAAGGTAACAATGATAAAAAATTCAGCAAAAGAAAAATATGTGGCAAACGACCATATCAGAGACCTTGTCAGAAACAACAGCAGCCTGATAATGGTACTCGGTCGCTTTGGAATACCACTCGGTTTCGGTGATAAGACGGTACGTGACGTGTGCGAACTGCATAATGTTGACGAACGCACATTTCTTGAAACGGTGAACTTTCTTTCAGGCTACACGTATAACAGTCATAACGTATCATTAAAATCCCTGATGGGGTACCTCAGAGAAGCCCACACTTATTTTCTCGACTTCAAGTTACCGAATATCCGCAGAAAACTTCTTGAAGCCATTGACTGCTCCGGTGCTAATGACATCGCAATGGTGATTCTCCGTTTTTACGACGAATACGCAACGGAAGTCAGAAAGCACATGGAATACGAAAACAACACCGTTTTCATTTACGTTGACAATCTGCTTAAAGGCGTTTTTGACAGAAAATACAAAATACGCTCGTTCTCCGGCAAGCACACTCCTATTAATCACAAGCTGAACGAACTTAAGGACGTGATTATACAATATTATCCTGAAAAAAATAATTATCTACTTAACGATGTACTTCTTGACATCATTGAGTGTGAACACGACCTTAACTCACACTGTCAAGTGGAAGACCGGATTTTCGTTCCTGCCGTTGAACTGCTTGAGAACAACATAGAAAACAGCAAAGACACTATTTTTATTGATGCTGTTAGTAACGAAGAAGAAGACAAACCGAAGGCAGACACCCTAAGCGACCGTGAGAAAGACGTATTAATTGCTATCACAAAAGGACTTAGCAATAAAGAAATTGCCGATACTCTCTGCCTCTCTATCCACACTGTCACCACTCACCGCAGAAACATATCGAATAAGCTGCAAATTCACTCCACTGCCGGTCTTATAATTTACGCTATCGCAAACAAACTCGTAAATTTACAGGATATTAAATAGCCAAAAAGATTAAAACCGCAGGAAAAATTGGTATTCTCGTTCACTTTTACTACCTTTACGACTGATATCAATTAAAGCATCAAGGTATGAAATATCCTATAGGAATACAATCGTTTGAAAGAATTATTGAAGATGGCTACGTGTACGTTGACAAGACGGATTTGGTCTATCAACTTACACAAGGTAAAATTTACTTTCTGAGTCGCCCCAGACGATTCGGAAAGAGCCTCCTTATTTCTACTTTGGAAAATTATTACCTCGGAAAAAAAGACCTGTTCAAGGGACTTAAAATTGATACACTGGAAAAGGAATGGAAAACGTACCCCGTATTCCATATTGACTTTAATGGTGACAATTATACAAAGGCTGACATATTAAACAACACTATTGACAAATACGTATCCGATTGGGAAAATCTCTACGGTATAAAACCTGATTTCGGACTTGATCCGGGAAGACGCTTTGCCAATGTACTAAGCGTGGCACATGAGCAGACAGGACTCCGATGTGTGGTACTTATTGACGAGTACGACAAGCCTTTACTTGACGTTATGGGACTGCCGGGGACTGTACACATAAACAACGTTGACATTTCTCTTGAGGAAAATCACCGCAATATTCTCAAAGGCTTTTACTCTACTTTCAAACTCGCTGACGAAGACCTGCAGTTCGTTTTGCTTACCGGTGTGACAAAATTTTCTCAGATTAGCGTATTCAGTGGATTCAATCAGCCTAACGACATCAGTATGGATAATACGTTTGACACCATTTGCGGTATTACTGATGAAGAACTTGAGCTTTATTTCCATGACCAAATACAAGAATTGGCTGACAATAATGAATACACTTACGATGAAATGCGGGAAGTGCTGAGACGACAATTCGACGGCTACCATTTCGGTTCACGACTTAAGGGCGTTTACAATCCGTTCAGCATTCTGAACACTTTTTGCAAAATGGACATCCGTGACTATTGGTTCCGTACAGGCACGCCTACGTATTTAGTACGACTCTTGAAAGATAATCTTGAAAACCTTAATGACCTCACCGGTAAGTACTACGATGAAAGTGAGTTCGTGGATTATCGAGCAGACCGGGAAATGCCACTCCCAATGATTTACCAAAGCGGTTATCTCACCATTAAGGACTATGACCGTGATATGCGCACTTATCTGCTTGACTTTCCTAATGACGAAGTAAAAAAAGGATTTGTCACTATGACGGCTAACAGTTATCTTGACACAAAAGAAGATACAGGCTCTTGGGTTCGCAGTGCCGTTATTGCACTAAAACACGGAGATACGGATAAATTCATCACTCTTCTCACTTCATTTCTCGCAAGTATTCCTTACACTGCTCGCCGTAAAGAAAATGAGACGGAGAAAGAACGGTATTTCACTTACACGCTTTATTTGATTTTCCGTATCGCAAGTTGCTACACTACTTATATTGAAGAAGAACAAAGTTTCGGACGGCTTGACTGCTGTGTTGAAACTCCGAACTTCATTTATATCTTTGAATTCAAACTTGACGGCTCGGCTGACGAAGCATTAAGGCAAATTGAAAATAAAGGCTATGCTACGAAATTTGCTGCTTCAGGAAAAACTATTTTCAAAGTAGGAATAAACATCTCTTCCGAGACCGGAACTGTTGCCGATTGGAAAGTTGGATAGACATAATCATTAAAAAATTACTACCTTTGCATAAAATCTTGAACAAAGGATAAAAAGAAACGTTCCTAAAGTATTCCACTCTACTATTAGATTATGAATTTATGGAGTAAATTACGGCGATATATATTATGGGGATTACTAATTCTCGTATCTCTTTTTACGCTCCTGATTGTATTATTTTATATTCCTCCTGTTCAAGACTTAATTATCAAAAATGCCCTGAAAATTATAAATACTCCCGAAAAATTCGAGATTACCGCAACAAAACTCAGAGTTTCGTTTCCGCTGACACTTGAGGCTGAAAATCTTGAAATTATCCAAAACGGAGATACCACAGTTTCTGTCGGTGACGCTACTATTGATGCTGATATTTTGCCATTACTATGGAAAAATGTCAAAGCGGAAAGTCTCACTGTTAATGATGCAAGGTATAAGACGGGGAAAACTGATACCATCACAGCCATTGATGCAAAACTGGAGGCTATAAAAGCAGAAAAAATAACGGTGGACCTTTCTACTATGGACATTTCCGTAGAAAGAGCAGACGCATACACCGGTGATGTGAAAATTTCAATTAAGAATGATACTTCAACAACTGTAAAAGACACGATTACAGAACCCACAAAAATGATTGTGGCACTCAACAAAGCGGGATTGCATAATATCCACACCGAAATAAGTATTGAAAACGTTGCAGACTCTATTATCTGCAATGTTCCTGCCGCCACTATCAATAATGGCACTATAGACCTCGGAAAGCAAACTATTGATGCAGAAAATATTAGTATTAACGGGCTGTATGCTAAATATATCTATCCGCTTGAAACCGTACCAAGTCCTAAGAAAGATGAAAAGCCGTCTGCTCCATGGGACATAAACATAAACAACATCAGCGTAATAAATTCCGAAGCTATTTATGCAGCTAAGTCAACAATCCCGCAAGACGGTTTTGACTTTAACTATATAGCGTTAAACAAAATCGGAATCAACATCAGCAATTTACATAACTGCGGAAGTACCGTCAACTTACCGAATTTGAAAATAGAAGCAACTGAAAGATGCGGCATAACACTTTATGCTGACGGAGATATAAACATCGACAGCACAAAGATCGCAATAGACACACTTTCATTCGGCAGTTCATTCTCGAAAATAGGAGTCAAGGGCGTTATCGGAACGGGGGATTTTGTCAATGACAAAAATTTACCAATTAATATCACAGCTTCAGCACAAGTAGCACAGGTAGATCTTAAAAAGATATTTCCGGCACTTGCACCCGTTATTGCCTCACTTCCGCCCTACTCCGTTCCTACTGCATCAGTATCCGTTCACGGTACAACAGGCAATACCGTAATAGACAATATCACACTCAGGCTGCCCAACCACGCAGAACTGATAGCAGAAGGAGAAATAACCGATATTCTTGACCCTGATAAAATTTCCGGAAATGTACTCCTTGACGGATATATCCGTAACTCCGAAGCCATAAAAGGTGCTTTCCTCAGTGGAGAAGATGCCAAGAACTATGCAGTACCGGATATCAGCCTTAACGGAGACATTGACATCAAGAAGGGCGTATATGACGGTCAGCTAAACGGAATTACGGAGACCGGAGACCTGGCTGTTGACGCAAGCATTGATTATAAGCACAACAATTATTCCGGTGATATCACCCTAAACACGTTCCCGATTCAGGAATTTTTACCTACTATGGATTTACGTGACATCACAGCACACATCACCGCTTCGGCTTCAGGCATAGACCGGTTTGACAAAAACACCACCATTAAAGCAGACGTTATCCTTGACAATATTACGTACAACAGCAAGACGTATTCAGATATACTACTTAATGCGCTGATAAACAATGGTAATATCGACGTTAATTTCAGTTCACTCAATCCTGATGCAAACTTTTCTCTTGACATCTCGGGAATAATATCCCCGGAACCTTACGATTTTGACTATTCAGCAGATATTCGCAACCTCAACCTCAAAGCCTTAGAACTCACTGAGAATGAAGGAAATATAGCAACCGACCTTTCCGGTCACGCCACTTTACTTCCGAACTCAAACAAGATAGATGCCGACATCACGTTCAGCAAACTTAAATGCAAGATATTGCCCTCAACCGATGTCAACACTACTGATATAAATACCTCTCTTCACAGCACAGACTCCACACTTGCCATCAATTTTAACAATAGAGACTTGAACATAAAACTCAATTCTCACTCATCACTATCAGCATTTTCGAAACGACTGTTAGCGGCTGTTGACACTCTGAACAATCACATTGAAAGGCAAAAGACGGATATTGAATCTCTGCAAAAGACTTTACCGAATTTCAACCTTGATATTGTAGCTCGCCGCGACAACATCATCACAAGTTATCTCACAGGTAATAATCTGAAATACAACTACTTTGACTTAAAAATCTCCAATGATTCATTGTTTACTTTAAATGGCAATATCCTTGAATTTTCCGGCAACAGATTTGCCATTGACACTACGAAAATAGTAATGAAGCAACATGGCAGATACCTGACAATGAAAGCAAACCTTGACAGTAGACCCGGCACTATGGACGAGTGGGCGCACGTGGAAATAAACGGTTTTCTGGCAGGCTCAAAGTTCGGACTGTTTATGCGTCAAGCAAATATAAATAACGAAATCGGATACCGGCTCGGTACGATGGCAAACATTGAAGACTCAAAACTCAACATAAGTTTTGTACCTTACAACCCTGTAATCGGATACAAAGAATGGAACATCAACGATGGTAACATTATCACGTACGATTTCCATCACAAACATATTGATGCCGACTTACTTATGACATCAAAGGAAAGTCTTGTCCATCTCTTTACTCAGCATAACGACTCTGTACACGGTCAGGAAGACTTGAATCTGAAAATACAAGACATCAAAATTGCTGACTGGATAGCCCTTAACCCATACGCACCAAAAATCAAAGGTGACTTA
Source organism: Bacteroidales bacterium (assembly GCA_022768005.1). Lineage (GTDB taxonomy): Bacteria > Bacteroidota > Bacteroidia > Bacteroidales > Muribaculaceae > CAJUPY01. The sequence continues at coordinate 9,448 of JALEMF010000136.1, forward strand.
TCAGCAGACCTGAAAGTCAGATTCAATGAAAATGAGCAGATTGAGGGTAAAGGAACTGCCTCTATATCCGAGTTATACTATGGCAAACAGAGAGTGGGAACTTTTGACTGCGGCATTGACATCACCACGGATAGAAAAGGACGCATTGAGACAACGGCTACAATGGATATTGACCGTCAAAGAGCAATGACTGCTTACGGACACATCAGTGATTCCTCTGCCGTAGTACCGTTCTACGCCGATTTTGAATTAACCCGCTTCCCGCTGAAAGTAATAAATCCTTTCTTACCGGCAAATACAGCAAAACTATCAGGCGTGCTTAACGGACAAATGGACGTAACAGGAAGTTTTGAAGCACCGCAATTCAACGGATATCTGAGATTTGATTCCACTGAACTGTACGTCAACATGATAGGAAGCAAATTCAAGTTTGACAACATAAATATTCCTATTGACAGCAACATCGTTTACTTCGACAACTTTGACATAAGATGCATTAACGAAAATCCGATGACAATCAGCGGACAAGTCAATATGAAAAATATTTTCAACCCTGTAATCAACCTTGATATGACTGCTAACAATATGCAGATTGTGAACTCCGTCAGGGCTGCAAAAGGAGCTGAAGTATATGGTAAAGCATTTATAGACCTGAAATCCAAAATTCTCGGTGACCTCAACAAGCTTAAAGTATCGGCAGACTTGGCATTACTGCCTCAGACAAATGTCACATACGTGATGACTGACGCTCAAAGCACTATTGAGGCAAAACAGAAATCAGATATGGTAAGGTTCGTAAACCTTAACGATACATCACAAAGAGTCTCAGAACCTGATGTAGAGCCTTCTACCGCACTTGAAATAAATGCAGCCCTTAGTATTAAAGATGGTTGTACCATCAATGCGGACCTTTCAACAGACGGAAAAAACAAAGCTTCACTAAAGTGTAACGGTAACCTGGCATACTCTATGTCAGCACAAGGTGATGACCGTATGACAGGACGACTGAACATCACCGGAGGATTTGCACGTTACACACCACCGCTGATGTCCGAAAAACTATTTACATTCTCCGATGGTAATTACATCGTATTCAATGGTGATATGTTGAACCCTACCATCAGACTGCACGCCGTTGATAACCTGAAAGCAAACGTCACTCAAGAGGGACAAAATTCAAGACTTATTGAATTCGACATTTCACTTGACGTGACAGGTACGCTTGAAAGAATGGACGTGACATTTGACCTCAATACTGATGATGATATTACTATTCAAAACGAATTACAGTCAATGTCAGCCGAGCAACGCGCCACTCAGGCTATGAACCTTCTCCTCTACAACGTCTATACAGGACCGGGAGCAAAAGCAAGTTCAAGCCTCAGCGCAAACCCGCTATACACCTTCCTTGAATCACAAATAAATTCATGGGCGGCAAACAATATCAAAGGTGTTGACATCTCATTCGGCATAGACCAATACAATAAGACTACTGACGGTAGCCAGCAGCTCACTACAAGTTACAGTTACAAAGTATCCAAGACGCTATTCAACGACAGGTTCAAGATAGTAGTAGGCGGAAACTATTCTTCCGATGCAGACTCCGATGCAGAAATAGCATCATCGCTGCTGAACGATGTATCCTTTGAGTACTCAATAAACCCTGAAGGGACAATGCTCGTCCGCATTTACCGCCACACGGGATTCGAAGATATACTCGAAGGCGAAATAACCCAGACAGGTGCCGGATTCGTGTATAAACGCAAGATAATGCGTCTTTCTGACATATTCAGACCTTATAAACATAAAAAGGATAATGCTCAAAAGTAAGTATTACATATTAAGTTTCATAATCGTATTGCTTGCTGCATCAAGTTGCTCCACTACGCGGCGAATTGATTCAGATGAAATGCTATATACAGGTGTCAAGAGCATCATTTATCCCAAGAATGACTCTACCGAATCATCTGTCAAGAGCGTAGTAAGCGAGGCTGTAAATGTAAAGCCAAACAAATACACTATCACCCCTTCTATCCGAATACCTATCGGACTCTGGGTGTATAACAACTGGAACCCGAACTCAAGCGGAATAAAAAAATGGCTTTACAACAAACTCGTTGAAGAACCTGTATTGGTGTCTGACGTACGTCCGGAAATACGCACTAAAATGATTGAAGATGCACTGGCAGATAACGGCTATTTCCGTGCCACCTCATCATTCACGCTTAATCAAGGTAAAAACAAGAAAAAAGCATCGATAACGTACAATGTCGTACCCGGTCCGGCTTACAAACTTGATTCCATAATTCTTCTCCCTGACACTTGCAGACTTTACCATATCATTGACTCCGTAGCGAAAAAAGATTCTTACTTGCAGAAAGGACAACGCTACTGCACGGATTCACTGACTATAGCACGAAACAGAATTACAAATTCCGTGCGCAACAAGGGATACTATTATTTCAAGCCGGAATATATACAATACCTGGCAGACAGTATTCAACACAGACAACATATAGCCATCAAACTTGACATTTCCTCCTCCACTCCAAGCGATGCACTGAATGAGTACAAGACAGGAAAAGTGACTATAATCACTCGAAGATATGAAGGTGGCGGCACTCCCGACACTATACAGACAAGACGAGGTACGCTGATACAAATGAAACCGTCAAAACTGCGTGTGGAAATGATTCCTGAATGTGTATCATTCAAAACCGGGCGTACTTTTACTGTCCGACAAATGGATCGTACTCACACCCGACTGTCACGACTGGGCATATTTAGCGCCATATCAATGGATATTCAGCAGGACACACTCGCTGCCACCCCTACCCTTGACGTACTTATTGACTGCACATTTGACTCTCCACTTGAGACGAGCATAGAAATAGGAGCCTCTTATAAGTCAAACAACTACATCGGTCCGGGTGCAACATTCAGCGTCACGAACAAAAACCTTTTCGGCGGCGGTGAACAACTGTCTGTGGCGCTTAACGGAAGCTACGAATGGCAGATAGGTTCCGGAAGTTCTTCACTTCTGAACTCTTACGAGATAGGGCTCAATTCTTCACTCGCATTTCCGCGACTGATAGCTCCTAAATTTATCCCTCGCAAAAACAAGAACCTGAACTGGACTCGATTTGCCCTGAATGCAGACTTGCTGAACCGTCCGCACTACTTCAAAATGGCAAAATTCGACGCATCAGTATCTTACGACTGGTATCCGTCAAAATACAGTTCATCTTCATTCACTCCGCTCAAATTTTCTTACACGAAACTTATTCACACAACGGAAGCATTTGAAGAAATCATCAAGGAAAACAAAGCCATAGAGCAAAGTTTCCGCAGTCAATATATCCCGCAAGTGATGTATTCTTACAATTATAGCAGAGCCATTGACAAAGACAATACGATAAACTTCAATGTTTCCGTACAAGAAGCCGGAAATATCTTCTGGGGAATATACGAAGTATGTGGCAGCAAGGGCGAAAAGACACTTTTCGGCACTCCGTTTTCACAGTTTGTCAAAGGTTCCGTGCAACTTGTGTATGACCGACGACTTATGGGTTCACACCACCTCGTGACACGCATAGCCACCGGCGCAGCGCACGCTTACGGCAACTCATCGCAAGTACCGTACTCGGAACAATTCTACGTTGGAGGAGCAAATTCCGTGCGCGCCTTCACGGTGCGTAGCGTAGGACCGGGAAGTTATCACGTGGACAAAGAGACGGCTAACGGATATTTTGACCAAACAGGTACATTCAAGTTCGAGTTTAACACAGAATATCGTTTTCCTATCTACGGACCTCTTGGCGGTGCGCTATTCTTAGATACCGGAAATATTTGGTTGCTCAAAGACGACCCTGACAGACCCGGCGGAAAACTTACCGGCTCACGATTCTTCAAAGACCTTGCAGTAGGCACAGGGTGCGGACTGAGATTTGATATAGGAATGATAGTAGTGCGCGGAGACCTCGGAGTGGGCATACATGCACCATACGACACAGGTAAAAGCGGATATTATAATATGCGGTCATTCGGCAAATCACTTGCATTTCATCTTGCAATAGGCTACCCGTTCTAATTTCAGAAAACCAATTAATTACATAACTAAACATTTAAATTCATGAAAAAAATCTTCACATTTGCAATCGCTGTTCTGACATTTTTCAGTGCATCTGCATGGGGACAAAAAGGGCACGATGTAACTGCTTTCATTGCAGAACAACACCTCACAACCAAAGCCCGAATCGAAGTGGCAAAACTTCTTGAAGGTCGCTCCATGGTATATTGGGCAAACTGGCTTGACAATGCCTCACACACTCCTGAATACGAATATTCTAAAACGTGGCACTACAAGAATATTGATGCCGACCAAACTTACGAAGACTGCACACTAAACGCCAAAGGTGACGTAGTTACGGCACTTCAATCACAGACTGCACTCCTCGCAGATACTACTGCAAATATCAACGCTCGCAGATTAGCACTCAAAATGATTATCCACTTGATGGGCGATTTACACCAACCTATGCACGTAGGACATGCATCAGATCTCGGCGGTAACACTGTAGAAGTGTTCTACTTTAACTCAAAAAACAAGTTACACACTATCTGGGACACACAACTCGTGGAAAGCGCACACAAATGGAGTTACTCTGAATGGCAGTACAACATTGACCGCGTATCACCTGAGACAGAAGCTAAAATAGCAGAAGGTGATTTTGACTCTTGGTGCAAAGAAACATACTTGATTTGCAACAACGTATATAAATACTTCACACCGGGCATAAAAGTATCTTACAACGACATTGCAAAATGGTCACCTGTGATAGAAAAACAACTTCTCTTCGGCGGTATCCGTCTTGCTCACGTGCTTAATGAAATCTTCAAGTAGCACTATCTTGAAATAGGATAAATAAAAAGACTCGCACACTCTCTAAGGTGCGAGTCTTTTTTTGCGTTCAGAAGATGACATTTTCTATAGCCGAAACTTTTATCCGGCAGTTTTATATCATTATTTCAGAAGTTTTCCGATACCTTTACCGATTTTCTTTAAAGTCTTTGTTGCAGATTCTTTTTTACTATCCTTGCTCTGACCGGAATCCTTGGAATCTTTTGAATCGTCAGAAGATTTTTTATCAGACATTTTTGACTTTTTGCCGGAATCTGACTTGCTGCTGATGTTATCCTTGCCACCCCACACGGCACGAATGTGCAAACCCAAATATGCAGGTACACCGCCTAATTCGTCCTCATTGTGCATATATGTATTGTTTTCAAATATACATATACCGGAATTATCGTCCTTAGAATAGCTGCATCCCCACCAATACAAGAACATACCATGTATTCGTCCGGAATTGGCAGTCATATAAGTAGAGCCTCCGCCAAGCCCCTTAAAGTTATCGGTAAAAGGAAGGAAAACAGATTTTCCATTTTTTCTACTCGTAAAAAGAGAACCTTCAACACCGTTAACTTTGACATATTTGACATAGCAATTCTCACAGAGTTCATTGCATTGAACACGTGTAGGCAAACTCCATTCACCGCCCATATTTTGTCTTGCTGCATCGTATTCAGGTTTCAGCAATCTACCTGTTTTTGACTTTACGGAATACATATTATCTTCCTCTGCAAAAGTTTTGATGCCAAAAGGATTGCTCAACGTATAAGCGCCATAGCCCGTAAAGGTCCCCGATGTAAAAGTTTTTTTGTCTTAGTCTCACCGTAGGCGTACTTGTCACCGCAAGTTTCAGGTTTACTTGCACCTACATTGCATGTAGCCCACATCGTACCGCTTGGCAACCCAAGATCAACATATCCAAAGCCTGCATGCTCGCCGTCAGCGGCACTGACAGCCATATTAGTATATAGCGGATCACGAGTGCCGAGCATCGTTAGAACGACTTCACAAATCAGAGGACGACCGGAACCTATAGTGATATTAGCTTTCTGCCCGTTTATGGAAGCCTTCACCGTAGAATTGTCAGCAGTGAAATTTTTGTCATTTTTATAGTTGTATAAGTTTTCGGTATAGTTAGTGGTGTGAACGACAAACTTGTATTTACGTCCCGCCTCATAGATATCACCAACTTCAAGATGACATACGTTACCATAGTCATCGAATTTCAATGCTTGAACAGAAGCAGAAATTTTGTCTTCCCCAAGCATATTTTTGAGCCGAAAGCATCAGTGATAATAGACTTGACCGAAACATCGTCCATAGCATCAGCACCCACTTTCGGTATTTCAATAGTGATGTCAACTGCTTTAATACGATTTTGCGCCACCACTCCGAGTGTACAAGATAATAGCATAGAGATAATGACAAGAAATTTAGTTTTCATGATAGTACAAATTTTCGCAGCACAAAAATTTGCAAGAAACGAAGTGCTTGAAAAATGACAAAATCAATGCACATAGTCTATCAGAAATTTCACCTGTCTTGGTGCTGCGAAATTATCAAGAAAGAAAAAATCTCAGACATCGCAAATGTAATAATAAAAAACGGGAATTAAGTATATTTAGAAAAATTATTCCACAATTCTTTTATTTAATGAACGAACAAACTGATTTTGAAAATATTTCATTACCTTTGCGGTAAGTGCAATAAAAACGATAACCGATGAAAGATATTCGTCAACTTATCAATAAGACTTACCGGTCCAACACAGATGATTAAAAAGTCATCATAAAAAAATTTGACTGAAATAATGACTACGAAAGCAAAACCATTCATCAAATGGGTTGGCGGCAAAGGACAACTCATTGAACAACTGGAAGCAAAGCTTCCGGCTGACTTTGATAATTGGGATAATGTGACATACATAGAGCCATTCGTAGGCGGTGGAGCTATGTTGTATTATATGCTACAACAACATCCAAATATCAAACGAGCAGTAATAAACGATATTAATTCAGACTTGATCACTTGCTACAAAACGGTCCGAGACAACGTTGAACAACTGATTTCCGCCTTACATGAAATACAAGAGCAATACTATACTTTGCAAGATATGGAAGCTAAACGTGAGATGTTTATTGCTGTTCGTGAACGGTACAATGAGAAAAATCTTGATCCGATAGAAAATACTGCAAAATTTTTTTTTCTCAACCGCACTTGCTTCAATGGTTTGTATCGTGTTAACAAGAATGGACTATTCAATGTTCCATTTGGAAAATATATGCAACCTCAAATTTGCGATGAAGGAACTCTTAGAGCTGACAGTGACTTATTGAAAAGAGTCATAATTTTAGATGGTGATTTTGAAAATACTCTTCATTATGCTCAAGAAAAAAGTTTGTTCTATTTTGATCCTCCATATCGTCCACTAAGTGATACATCAAGTTTCAATGACTATACAAAGGAAGCGTTCAATGACGATTCACAAGTGAGATTAAAAGTATTTTGTGACCAGGTTGTTGCTGCCGGACACTGTTTTATGCTTAGCAATTCTGATTGCAAAGGAAAAAATGAAACAGACAACTTCTTTGATGTTTTGTATGCCGACTACTATATTGACAGAGTTTTGGCTTCTCGTAATGTAAACGCAAATGGAGCAAAACGAGGAAAAATATCGGAGTTGTTGATTCATAATTATCTAAACACAAAAGGCAGGCAGTTAACCATAACAAACGAACGCCAGTCTCCTCATGTTACTATAAAACGAAAGACTTATGCCTAAAGATTTTGAAAAATTCATGTCTCAACTCAAAGAGACGAACCAAACATTGGACTTCTTATGTGACTTTAAAAAAATATCACAGAACGTTGAAGATATAAAATTGAGCCTATGTATGCTCAACAGCCTTATTGGTGCATCAGATTTGCGTAAAAGCGTAGAAACAATATGGAATAGAGACAAGAATGCTTTTTCGGTTATGGATATTCTTATTGCCGTACGTACGCGTGACAAAAAGAAGATTCTTAATTCTTTAGGTAACTGTGTTCCACTTGAAAGTATGTTCAATTCCGTTGAGTCCATAATGACATTCTTGACTGATACAGGACTAGGAGCTATTCTTCAAAACCGGAAGATAAATAATCTTGTGGATTATGTTTTTGGCATTGAAACAGGTTTGGATACAAATGCAAGAAAGAACAGAAGTGGACATGTTATGGAGAATACTGTTGCTAATATTTTCACCAATGCCGATATACATTTCAGACAAGAAGTATATTCAAGAGAATGGCCTGCTATTAGAGATGTTTTAGGTGACGATGAGAAACGTTTCGATTTTGTAGTGGAAACTCCAACAAAAGTATATCTGATAGAGGTAAACTTCTATAGTATCGGTGGCTCCAAACTTAATGAAGTGGCACGCTCTTATTCAGATATTGCACCTAAAATTAACTCTGTAGATGGTTTCGAATTTGTATGGATTACAGATGGTATCGGTTGGCAATCCGCAAAGAACAAATTGCAAGAAGCGTATGGAATTATTCCAAATGTATATAACCTCACTTCTATTCAAAAGTTTGTAGAATTAGTAAAAAAATAACATTATGGATGAGTTGTCTATTTTCTGCCAAACAATAAAAAGCAAGTTGGACAATGAAGAAAGTCTTAATATCAATCAAGCACGCGAAATAGTCAAATCCATAAGTATTAAATGGCAGACCGAAGGGAGTTCTGCCTATTCAAAACAAGAAGAAGGCGGCGGTGGTTTGATGGCGTAATTTAGATGAATATAAAATGATAGAAGCATATTATAAATCACGTAATAATGATTTTATCCTTGCTCATGGTGATAGTTTCAAACTGCTTAATGAGTTTGACTTCAAGTTCGATATGATATTTGCCGACCCGCCTTATTTTCTCTCCAATGGTGGCATATCATTGCAGAGCGGTAAAGTAGTGTGTGTGGATAAAGGAGAATGGGACAAAGGAAAATCTCAGGCGGATATGATGGCGTTCAATATGGAATGGCTACGGCTATGCCGTAATAAATTGAAAGATAATGGCACAGTTTGGATAAGTGGCACTTATCACAATATCTTTTCTGTGGCTAATTGCTTAACAGAACTCGGCTATAAAATTCTTAACGTTATCACTTGGGAGAAGACCAATCCTCCTGTAAACATCTCCTGCAGATTTTTCAAGTATTCCACAGAGTTTGTTATTTGGGCAAGGAAGATGCATAAAGTTCCGCATAAATTCAATTATGAATTAATGAAAGAACTGAATGGCGGTAAACAGATGACAGATGTGTGGCGTATGCCTGCTATTGGTCCCTGGGAAAAGACTTGTGGTAAGCACCCCACGCAAAAGCCATTGCGTTTGCTTGTGAGAATGATTCTTGCATCGACTAATCCGGGTGATTGGGTTCTTGATCCATTCAGCGGAAGTTCCACGACAGGCATTGCAGCCAATCTATGTGGACGGAGATTTGCAGGATTGGAACAAGAGGAAGAATTTTGTAAGTTGAGCAAGGCAAGACGTGAAGAAATAGAACGTCTTGAAATTTTCTCAAATTTGACAAACCACATTGAAGATTTACGTATGTTATTAAATGATTTTATTGTACATGAAGATGCTTGCGAATATACACAAATTCCATTTTGATATTAAAGCCACAAAAAAATACAGCGAAATATCTTGAAACATACAAAATCAATTCGCATTATCAATATCTTCTTTAATGAAATTTCAACACAAAGTAAGTTTCTGAATGATAATTCACTGCAAACACTATTGGAATTAATTCCATATACCAAAATAGTTGCAGGAGAAGGCTTGAATGGTTAATTCAGCCTTTTCTCAAGGTTAATTTTGGAAAATCTAATGACGGCTCTTCAACCATTTCTCACATTGGAAACAATAAATATATAGCAATTCTCTGACATTTTACTCATTTTACGTTAAACACTTACGCAGAAAAATTATTAACTTTGTGATAAAGTTTAAAACAACAGAAATATTTATGAAGCGAATAATTGCAGCACTTGCGGCTGTCACCATATTTTTTAGCTCATTTTCAAAGGACAACGTCAATCTTTACCCTCCTCTAAAAATTCCGGCACTTCTTGCAGGAAACTTCGGTGAATTAAGACCAAACCATTTTCATTCCGGACTTGACTTCAAGACTCAAGGTAAAACCGGGTTCAGAGTTTATTGTGCTGAAGACGGCTACGTGAGCAGAGTTCTCGTATCCCCATGGGGATTCGGCAGGGCTGTATATGTAGTTCACCCTAAAATAGGACTTACCACTGTTTACGGTCACCTTAGTTCTTTCTCTGACAAAATTGATAAGGTGGTTAAAGCAGAACAATATAAACGTGAAACTTTCACTATCGACTTGACCTTCAAAGCAGGTGAAATCCCCGTAAGAAAAGGTGAAGTAATAGCCCTTAGCGGAAATTCAGGCAGTTCCGGCGGTCCTCATCTACACATGGACGTAAGGGATACAAAGACCGGTGATGCACTTGACCCGATGGTGTATTATAAATCACTGTTTACGGACAATGCAAAGCCGGAAGTGAGAGAAGTAGCACTATTTCCACTTGAAGGCGGAGTAGTGAACGGAAGTAAAAAGAAAGCCGTATTGTCGCTTAAAAATGTATCTCAGGGCTTTACCGCTTGGGGAAATGTATCTCCGGCTATAAACGCATACGATCGTATGACAGGTACTACTAACATATACGGTGTTAAATACTTAACGCTGACTGTTGACGGGAAACAGATTTACAGTCGTACTATCGACCGTTTCAGTTTTGACGCCACTCGCGCTACAAACACCCTTGCGGAATATTCATTGGTTCAGCGCGGCAAATGGCTTATGTGGACTTACGTGCCGGAAAGCCGACCGTTAGGAAATATGATTGTGGCTGAAAACAGAGGTATAATCACCATTGACCGTGAAAAGGATTATAAGTGTAAATACACGCTTTCTGATGAATTCGGGAATACTACAACCTGCTCTTTCACTATCCGTGGCGTCAAACAGAAAATTCCTAAAACCGTAAACGATGGTTCTCTATTGACTTACAATACAAAGAACGATTGCAGTATTAAAGGCGTCAAAGTAAACATTCCCAAAGGGTCACTTTACGATAATGCATATTTTCAAGTGACTCGCACCGCAAGCACCAAATATGTGTCTGATATATTTACGATTGGTGATACGTCAACTCCCCTCGCCTCAAATATCGAAATGCTTATCCCAATCAATAGCGATACGCTTCAGGATAAAAGTAAATATTGCCTTATCCGCCTCGGAGGCAAATATCCTGCAGCAGTAAGTGCCGAGTACGTCAAAGGCGGAAAAATGAAAGCGAAAGTAAACCGTTTCGGCAAATACGCCGTGACTACGGACTGCACCAAGCCGACAATCACCCCTGTGCTGAAAGAAAAATGGGGAACAAAAGGAGTCGTCACCCTACGTATTTCCGACAATTTAAGCGGAGTAGAGACCTTTCGCGGAGAAATTGACGGAAAGTTCGTGCTGTTCGAACTTGACGGCAAGACGGCTAAAATGACGTATAATCTTGAAAACTCAAACATAAAAAAGGGAACAAACCACACACTTAAAGTGACTGTCACAGATGCTTGTGGCAACGTGACTGCTCAAACGTATAAATTCAACCGGTGATGAGAAGTATTCGCAAGAAACCGTACATAAATATCCTTATGACGCTGAAAGTCATAGGATTACTTTTGATGTTCGAAGGCCTTATTATGTTGCTTCCGATAATAGTGGCATGGATATATGGTGAAACGGAAGAGTATATCCCATTTCTCACCAGTGGCGGAATAACATTTGCAGCAGGATTTATAATGAACGTCTTGCTCCCTAACGGAAGTTCCGATATGGGTAAACGAGAAGGCTTTATGCTTACGGCATTCGTGTGGATATTCTTTTCATTCTTCGGATTAATGCCATTTATGCTCGGCTCTTGCAAGATGACAATCCACAATGCTTTCTTTGAAGCAATGTCAGGATTTACAACTACCGGAGCGACAACGATTTACGACTTTCCAAACCTGACCCACACCGTATTTTTCTACCGCTGCCTTATACAGTGGCTCGGAGGTATGGGAATAATACTCTTTACCCTCGCCGTAATACCTATGCTGAACTCATCAGGAGGAATGCAGATGTTTAATGCTGAAGTGACAGGAATCACGCACGACAAAATACGTCCGCGTATATCACAGACAGCCAAACGTCTTTGGGGTTGTTACACCATTCTTACTATCACAATGGCAGTACTTCTGTACGCAGGTCCGATGTCGCTCTTTGACAGTATCTGCCACGCTATGAGCACCCTATCAACAGGCGGACTATCCACAACAACGTCATTCATAGATACTTGGCACTCCGTTTATGTCAAAATAATTCTCGCTGTCTTTATGTTTATCGGAAGTATTAACTTCGTGTTAATTTACAGAATGAGTATCGGAGACGTCAAAGGTATCTGGAAAAACGAAACATTCAGATTTTACATAAAATATATCCTTACATTCTCGGCAATAGTAGCGGTAATATTATTTTTACAAGGAAAATCAACAAACTTGGAAAACGGTATTATAGATCCTATCTTCCAGGTGCTCTCGTCATCTTCAACAACGGGATATATAGTAGAAGGTTATAACAGTTGGGGTACGCCAATCCTAATGATATTCTTTGTGCTCATGGTAATCGGTTCATGTGCCGGTTCCACAACAGGAGGTATTAAAATAGACCGTATAATCTATATGTTTAAAAATATACGCAACGAGATATACCGAATACTTCACCCGAATTCAATAGTACCCGTGACATATAACGGAAAAACAGTGACACCGGAACTCGTCAATAAAACAATGGCATTCCTGATGCTATATATAGTAATCATTATCTTCGGATCCTTTGTCATGACACTGTTCGGCACATCTCTGTCTGACGCTTTCATCACCGCATTCTCATGCATAAGCAACGCAGGGCTCGGAGGTGAGGTAGTAAATATGCAGACATACGCCATTATACCTGACGGAGCAAAGTGGGTTCTCGCATTTATAATGCTTATAGGACGTCTTGAATTATTCACAATAGTAGTGCTGCTAAACGTCGGCTTCTGGCGCAGATAAGCCACTGTTCTGAATAAATGTTAAGAACACATAATTTATTCAAAAATGCATTTATAATCTAAAAAATATATTTATCTTTGCGGTGAAAATAACTCCTAACGACTCGTACCTTAAAAACTAATTAATTTTTACACTCTTTTAGGATTTGAGGAAAAGGCCCAGGTCTTGGGAAGTATCGTTGTGAAACGCCGCAGACAAAGACTTAGGAGTGATGTGAAAAATGTAAGTATGATATAATCTCTACACTTTAAGTTGCTAACCAACTTACGAATCACTAATCATGCCTTTTGGCTCAGTCCGACGGTCCTTGATGAAAGGAGTATTCGGACTTTTTTTATATCCTGTTTAATAAAAAAGATGCACACCTGCCTCATTACCAAAATTCAAAAATAATAATAAGTATTGCAACTTTTATCTTTTTTCTTGCGTCAATATATCAGAAAACTGAGATCCGAAATTAGAAATATTACAATTTATGACACAAGAACAAGTATTAATAAAGAAATATCTGCCTGCCGATTTCCGTGATTGCTACACTTAAATATTGACAAGCAGGACTCCTATGACTGTCAATGATTTATATGACATAATGTTCCGACAATTTCCGAAAGGTGTACGATGGCTGTTAAAACTTCGTGATATGATTGTAAAACCATTCGGATTAAAAACAGGAATATCATTTGATGATAAAATCAAAGAACAAAACACCAATGAAATAATTTTAGGCGCAGAGGATAAACATTTAACCTTTTACATATCACTATTTTGCTCAGAAATCAATTCAGGAAAACAAACCGTAAGTGTAAGTACCATAGTAAAATACAACAATTTTTCAGGCAGAATATATTTTCTGCAATATGGATATTCCACAAAATATTAGTCAGTTACACATTCCGCCGCGCAATAAAAATCCAACGCAGGCAAAAGCAATAAATATATAACACTATAAAAGAAAAATACGATTTTCCTGAATTCAGCAAATCCATAATGTGCATTACATAAGAAGTTATGCCAATGAAGAGCCGTGATATTAAATAAAAAAAGCATTGTCATATAGTAAATAGTGATAACTTTGGCACGAATATTGTAATGTAAAGAAAGCGTAATTAAAAAAGTAATAACTAATAAAAATATAATACACTATGAATATTTTACCATTGGCTGACCGCGTGTTGATTTCACCGGCACCGGCAGAAGAAGTGACAAAAGCCGGCATCATCATTCCGGACTCTTCTAAAGAGAAACCTCTCAAAGGCACAGTTATCGCAGTAGGTAACGGCACTAAAGATGAGGAAATGGTTGTTAAAAACGGTGACACCGTTCTCTACGGAAAGTACGCAGGTACTGAAGTGGAAATTGACGGCGAAAAGTACCTCATCATGCGTCAAAGCGATGTATTGGCAATCATTAAATAAATATTCTAAAACGTACAACTATGGCTAAAGAAATAAAATTCGATATTAAGGCTCGTGAAGAGCTTAAGAAGGGTGTAGATGCTCTTGCAGATGCAGTCAAAGTAACACTTGGTCCTAAAGGACGTAACGTGATTATTGACAAAAAATTCGGTGCGCCTCATATCACAAAAGACGGTGTATCCGTAGCACGCGAAGTAGAACTTGAAGACACATTCCAAAATATGGGTGCTCAACTCGTAAAAGAAGTTGCATCAAAGACAGGCGACGATGCAGGTGACGGTACTACAACTGCTACCGTTCTTGCACAAGCAATCATCAACGTAGGACTTAAAAACGTTGCAGCAGGAGCAAATCCGATGGACGTAAAGCGCGGTATTGACAAAGCGGTAGCAATCGTCGTTGAAAACATCAAGGCACAGGCTGAAGAAGTTGATGATGACTTCAAGAAAATCGAAGACGTAGCACGTATTTCAGCAAACAACGATGAGAAAATCGGCAAACTCATCGCTGAAGCAATGAAGAAAGTCAAAAAAGAAGGTGTAATAACAGTAGATGAAGCCAAAGGTACTGAAACTACAGTAGATGTAGTAGAAGGTATGCAATTCGACCGCGGATACATTTCACCTTACTTTGTAACTAATTCTGAAAAGATGGAATGTGAAATGGAATCTCCTTACGTTCTTCTCTTTGACAAGAAAATTTCAAACCTCAAAGATATGCTTCCAATCCTTGAAGCAACAGC
>JALEMF010000019.1 GCA_022768005.1 Bacteroidales bacterium
CAAGTGCTCGATTTCTCTCAAAATAGCCTTATAATCCTCCAAATCTATACTTTTTAAGGTACATTTGGCGGATTATAAGGCATTTTTTTAATTTTTACAACAAAGTGAAAGTAAATGTCATGCACTCCAATACATATACAACAGTCTGTAATAAAGTAGAGCCACTCAGTAATAAAGAGTGACATAAAACCGCTGCTGCAAATATTTTGTCAAATCATCAAAAGTGAGTAACTTTGCAAGGCAAAACGGCGTGGCACAAATGCTATGCCTATCAGATGTAAATACGACTATATATGAGAATATTGGTAACCGGAGCAAACGGTCAGTTAGGAAACGAATTAAGAATAGTACTCGCCGGGGCAATTTCTGATGAGGTATTTTATACCGACAGGGCTGAGCTGGACCTTACTGACGCTAAGGCTGTAGAGAATTTTGTAGTAAATAATGACATTACTCACATCGTGAACTGTGCTGCATACACTAATGTGGATTTGGCTGAAACAGAAAAACTTGAATGTGCTTCAGTTAACGTCAATGCAGTAAAAAATATTGCTATGGCTGCTGATGCCAACGGCGCTAAGGTGATACATATCTCCACGGACTACGTCTTTGACGGTACTGCTCACAAGCCTTACAGAGAATCCGACAAGGTTAATCCCATTTCGCAGTACGGAACTACAAAACGCACCGGTGAGACTGCACTTATAGCACTTGCGCCGGAAAGCATTATTATCCGCACTGCATGGCTTTACTCTCCGTTCGGCAAAAACTTCGTCAAGACTATGCTGCGACTGAGTGAGGAACAGAATGAAATAAGTGTGGTTTCCGACCAAATAGGCACTCCTACTTACGCTCACGACCTTGCCGTGGCTATACTCGCCATTCTCCGCTGTCATCAGTGGGTGAGCGGAATATATCACTTCACAGATGAAGGAGTATGCTCATGGTACGACTTTGCAAAATCCATCATCAAGCTTTCCGGACACTCCTGCAAAGTGAAGCCGATAGCATCAGAAGACTATCCGCGCCCTGCCGCAAGACCGTATTACAGCGTGCTGGACAAGTCCCGCATCAAAGCCACTTACGGCGTGGAAATTCCTCACTGGGAAGACAGCCTTGAGGACTGCCTGAAAAGAATAAAAGAATTACAAAAAATACAATAATTTAATCACGAAATACAATATACAACGTGTCACAACTCACAGACGAAATAAAACGCAGACGCACTTTTGCCATCATTTCACACCCTGATGCAGGTAAGACTACACTTACCGAGAAACTACTACTCTTCGGTGGTGCTATCCACATCGCCGGTGCCGTCAAATCCAACAAAATCAAGAAAACAGCCACTTCGGACTGGATGGAGATAGAAAAGCAACGCGGTATTTCCGTTGCAACCTCCGTAATGGGATTTAACTACGGCGATTACAAAATAAACATTCTGGATACCCCCGGTCACCAAGACTTTGCCGAGGATACTTACAGGACTCTGACAGCCGTTGACAGCGTTATCATCGTGGTTGACGTAGCCAAAGGTGTAGAGCAGCAGACACGCAAACTGATGGAAGTGTGCCGAATGCGTAACACTCCCGTTATCATCTTTGTAAACAAACTTGACCGCGAAGGTCGTGACCCGTTTGATATTCTTGACGAACTGGAAACAGAACTGAAAATCAACGTCCGCCCACTCAGCTGGCCTATCAATATCGGTGCTAAATTCAAGGGAGTATATAACATCTTCGAGCATACACTGGACCTGTTTACACCTAACAAGCAAGTAGTGACGGAACGCGTGGAAATAACTGATGTCAACGACCCTCGCATTGATGAGAACGTAGGCGAAGACGATGCAGCAAAACTCCGTGAAGACCTTGAACTCATAGAAGGCGTCTATCCGGACTTTGACGTCAACAAATACCTTGAAGGCAAACTTGCACCTGTATTCTTCGGCTCGGCACTAAACACTTTCGGCGTAAAAGAACTTCTTGACTGCTTCGTGCAGATAGCCCCTACTCCGCGTCCCGTAAAAGCCGTAGAAAGAGAAATACGCCCTGAAGAAGAAAACTTCACAGGCTTCGTATTCAAAATTCACGCAAATATGGACCCGAACCACCGCAGCTGTATCGCATTCGTCAAAGTATGCTCCGGCATATTCCACCGAAACGAGAACTACAAGCATATCCGTTCAGGAAAATTTATGCGATTTGCAGCACCTACAGCCTTTATGGCACAGAAAAAGAATATCGTAGATGAAGCATTCCCCGGAGATATCGTAGGTATTCCGGACACAGGTAACTTCAAAATCGGCGACACACTTACCCAAGGCGAAGAAATACACTTCAAAGGACTCCCGAGTTTCTCTCCGGAAATGTTTAAATACATCGAGAACAGCGACCCGATGAAGTCAAAACAGCTCGACAAAGGTATCCAGCAACTTATGGACGAAGGTGTGGCACAGTTGTTCATCAACCAGTTCAACGGACGTAAAATTATCGGTACCGTAGGACAACTCCAATTCGAAGTAATACAATACCGCCTCCTGCACGAATACGGCGCACAATGCCGTTGGGAACCGATTTCCCTATACAAAGCGTGCTGGATAGAAAGCGAAGACGACGAAGCACTCGCAGCATTCAAGAAGCGTAAACACCAGTTTATGGCTATTGACCGCGAAGGACGTGACGTATTCCTCGCAGACTCGAACTACGTTCTACAAATGGCGCAAAACGACTTCCCGAAAATCAAATTCCACTTCACAAGCGAATTTTAAGACCAAGCAGCAGAATAACAGACTATGAGTGACGTTATAAAACTTTTACCGGACTCCGTTGCAAACCAAATAGCAGCAGGTGAAGTAATTCAGAGACCGGCTTCCGTAATCAAAGAACTTGTAGAAAACGCCGTTGACGCCGGTGCATCAAACGTTCAAATCATCATCAAAGATGCCGGGCGAACACTAATACAAGTCATTGATAACGGCTGCGGTATGTCTGCCACAGATGCAAGACTCGCATTCGAGCGTCACTCCACGTCAAAGATTACCCAAGCAGCAGACCTCTTCACCCTCCACACTATGGGATTTCGCGGTGAAGCACTCGCATCTATATGTGCAGTAGCGCAAGTGGAACTCATCACTATGCGCAAAGAAGACTCAGTGGGAACAAAAATCTGCATCTCCGGCTCAAAGGTGGAAAGCCAAGAGCCTTACGCCACTGTACCCGGGTCAAACTTCAAAGTCAAAAACCTCTTTTTCAACGTTCCCGCAAGAAGAAAATTCCTGAAAAAGGACTCCGTAGAACTGAGCAACATCGTCAAAGAATTCGAACGACTTGCACTCGTAAACCCCGGTATAGGACTGGAAATAACTCACAACGACAGCCTTATACACCAACTTCTCCCCGGCACATTCAAGCAGAGAATATCGTCACTCTACGGCAAGACTATGGACAAGCAGCTTATCCCTATCAACGTAGAAACACCGATAGTGAAAATAGAAGGCTTCATAGGACTGCCGGAACACGCCCGCCGCAGAGGTGCACTGCAATACCTCTTCGTAAATGGCAGAAATATGCGACACCCGTATTTCGCAAAAGCAGTATTGTCTTGCTACGAAAAACTTATCGCAGCAGACGTGCAACCTAATTATTTCTTAAACTTCACCGTAGATCCTGCTACGATTGACGTCAACATTCACCCTACTAAAAACGAAATAAAATTCGAAAACGAGCAAGCTATATGGCAAATCCTCGTAGCTGCTATCAGAGAATCACTGGGTAAATTCAACGCAGTGCCGTCAATCGACTTCAACACAGACGACAAGCCCGCTATCCCCGTTTTCAACCCTAATGGAAACGCTCACGTTGACGAAAATATAAATGAAGGATACAACCCGTTCGCTCAGCAGACGGAAAGCACAGGCTTTACCTCCGCTTCACGCCCGAGCGGAATAAACTACCCGAGCCAAAGAAGAACTCCGACAAACTGGGAAACACTGTACAACGACTTCAACAATGCCGCACCGTCTGCCATTAACAGTCAGGAAGAAGAAAAATTTGAAGACGACAGCTTACAGAAGCAGACACTTGACTTGGGTATTGACTCCACAGCCAAAGACGATGATGCCGATTCACTTATCCAACTGAAAAACAGATACATCATCTCCCCTGCAGCATCAGGACTAATGGTAATTGACCAGCACAGAGCACACGTCCTTATCCTCTACACCAAGTATATGAACGGACTGAACAGCGGAGGTTTCTCCACTCAGCAGGTCATATTCCCGGAAGTGATAACACTCTCACCGTCACAGAATATCATTCTTGAAAGTATGCAGGAAAGTCTCAAGCAGATAGGCTTTGACATCTCATACCTCGGCGACAACGCATGGACTGTAAACGGATATCCATCAGTATTGGAAGACGTCAACCCGAACGAGACTCTGATGAAAATGATAGACAGCGTGGCAAACGGCAATGAGGTCACCGACGAAGACCTAAAGACACAAACAGCACTCTCCATGGCTCAAGCCGCAGCAATCCCTGCCGGAAAACAACTCTCAAACGCCGAAATGGAACATCTGATGAACGAACTTCTCACACTTCCCGCCCCGGGATATACACCGACCGGACTCCCCGTGATAAGCATCATCTCAACAGAAGAAATTTCAGATAGATTTTCACGATAATCACTCTCAATACACAGTTTTTTTTGGCACATAAAGTAATTATCGGCTATGGGAAATATTGACTTGGACAACAAAGAGTTTCAAGACGCTCTTAAAATCATAAACTACACCAGCAACAGCATCTTTCTCACAGGAAAAGCAGGTGCCGGTAAATCCACGTTCCTCAAATACATCACTGAGCACACAAAAAAGAAATACGTAGTCCTTGCCCCTACAGGCATCGCCGCCATAAACGCCGGTGGAGTGACCTTACATTCCTTTTTCCGAATACCCCAAATGCCACTCTGCCCCGATGACAAAGACTTTGCGTACAACCGACTGAGAGAAAGACTGAAATATCCAAAATCGCTCATAAAACTAATCAGAGAACTTGATCTGATAATTATCGATGAAATATCAATGGTCAGAGCCGACATCATTGACTTCATTGACAAAATTCTGAGACTCTACACCGGCAGACGTTTTCTCCCTTTCGGAGGAAAACAAATACTCCTCGTAGGTGATATATTCCAATTAGAACCAGTAGCTAAAGCAGAAGACAGAGAAATCCTGAGCAGATACTACAAGTCCGTTCACTTCTTCTCCGCAACCGTATTCAAAGACTTTCCGCTCGTAGCCATAGAGCTGAAAAAAGTTTACCGACAGACTGACAGAAGATTTATATCAATCCTTGA